>JAUPKO010000191.1 GCA_030837395.1 Actinomycetota bacterium
ACCACATCCAACACTGGGCCCACGGCGGACTCACCTCTGACCAAAATTTGGTCCTGCTGTGCTCGCGCCATCATCACGACCTCCACAACGGCCTGTGGACCATCCACATCCCACCCGACGGCACCCCCACCGTCACACCCGGACCCCACCACCACAACCAGAACCGAAACGAGGGCCAGCACCGGCGCCGACACCGCCGACGACCACCCACCGCCGACTGACCCAGCAGTCGGCCGCCCATGGTGATGGCATACCGTCAGCCAGGACTCGGAATGTGTCCGGCCGACGTCGCGGACGATGAGGAGGACTTATATGTCAGAGCCATGCGCGTCCACCCGCGTGACCTATCCGCGTGGGGCGACCGATGGAACCTCGACGGTCGTGCAAGTTTTCCCACTGCAGGGAGGGACCGGCATCATCACCGCCGAGACGCCGTTCCACCCGGTCGACCACACCTGGCCGGATCAACCGGCCGACGTCGGGACCCTGACGGTCAACGGTGCCCAGGTGGCCATCACGGACGCCATCACCGGCGCCAGCCAGATCGGATCGGACAGACTGTGTTTGGGCCGGGACATCACCGCCCGGCGGGGGGATGACGACTGGTGCTGGTACGTCGTGCACGTGACCGACGCACCCTACGGGGACTGCCTCGAATGGGTTGGTGCGCAGGCGACCCTGTGCGTAGATAGCCGCCGTCGTGCTTCACTCAGCGCTTCGCACACGGCCTGTCATCTCATGGCCTTTGCCCTCAACGAGGCTCTTTCCGATCGATGGCGCAAAGTACCCAACGGCGACTCCCTGGGCCACCCCAACTTCGACGCGATCGCGATCACGTCGTCCCAGATCCGGACCGATGGCAGCACAGACACATATCGTCTGGGCAAGTCGCTACGGAAGAAGGGCTTCACCGTCGCCGCGACTGACGAGGCACCCAGCCTGGCCGATGCTCTGCCCAACCTCGCGGACTCCGTCGCAACCCGTCTCAATGAGTGGATCGGCACGGATGCCCAGGTGCGGGTGGATGCCCACGGCCCCGACCTGACCTCACCGCGGGAGTGGGTGTGCGATCTTCCGCAGGGCACCGCCACTGTGATGTGTGGTGGCACGCATGTGAGCCGCCTATCCCAACTCGGGACCGTGCGGGTGACCGCCGAACTCGACGACGACGGCACCGAGCTGACCATCACCACCACACCATCGACCGCTGACAGTTGAACGAGTCAAGGCGGTAGGAGCCCGACAGGTCGAAGCGAGGACGGGCGCGCGGCTCACTCGACGATCAGCGACGGAGTGTCCTTCTTGAGAACCTCGCCACGGAAGAACGTCGGGTCCTTCGCCCGCATGAAGGCCATGATCACCCCGCCGAACACGATCAACCCGACACCCATGACGAACACCAGTCCCACACCGAAGACATGGGCACCGCTACCGAAATCCGGACTGTACGAGTCTCGCAGCGTCACGAGGAACACGAACGTCAGGATCACCCCGCCGATCAGCGGCAACAGGAACATGAACACGACGCTGGACACCGAACGGAACAGATCGCGACGGAAGTACCAGACACACGCGAACGCCGTCAGCCCGTAGTAGAAGCAGATCATGATGCCGATCGAGTAGACCGTGTCGAGCAGCACGTTCTCGCTCAGGATCGTCAATGTCGTGTAGAAGACCGCGGCCCCGATCCCGGTGACCAGGGTGGCGTACGACGGCGTGAGGTAGCGGGGGTGAATCGCCGAGAACCGGGACGGCAGGGCGTGGTAGGAACCCATCGCCAGCAATGTTCGTGAAGTGGGCAGAAACGTGCTGATCAGGCTGGCCGCACTCGACGCCAGCACAGCGGCGAACAGGAACAGGTGCCAGGGACTGCCCATGATCGGCTGTGCGAGCGCACCGAACACGTTGTCGTGGATCTCCTCGTTGGCCAACCCCAGCCCGGTGTCACCCACCCCCGCATACATGATCACGGCGATGGAGACCAGCAGGTACGTGCAGAGGATGGAGATGACGGCCAGGATCGCGGCGCGACCCGACGTGGTCTCCGAATCCTTCGTCTCCTCGTTGATCGTCAACGCGGAGTCCCAACCCCAGAAGGCGAAGATCGACCCGGACAGTCCCGCCACGATGGCCGACACGGCCAAGCCGGACGGGCTGAACCAATCCCAACTGAAGGAGACACCCGTGGCCGACCCGCCCGACTCCGCGATGGCCGCGACCGCGAAGGCGAACAGCACGACCAGTTGGAAGCCCACCAAGATGTACTGCAGTCGCGCGGTGGTGGTGATCCCACGGTAGGCGACATAGGTGGCGATCGCCACGAACAGCAAAGTGGTGGTGACATTGACGGGCTTGTTCTGCCACAGGTTCGTCAGCCACAGGCTGTTGATGACGTCACCGACGAACTGATAGAAGAACTGCACCGCGATACCGGCGAGGTTGGAGATCACAATGACCATCGCCAGCACTGCGGTCCAGCCGCCCAACCATCCGACATAGGGACCGAAGGCCTTTGTGGTCCACGTGAACGACGTGCCACAGTCCGGGATTACCTTGTTCAACTCCCGATAGGCAAAGGCCGCGAAGAACATGGGAATGAATCCGAGCAGAAACACCGCCGGCGCCTTCTCGCCCACATCGCCGGCGAGTAACCCGATGGTCGCGGTCAGAGTGTAGGCCGGCGCCACGCACGAAATCGCCAGGATGATGCCACCGACCAGCCCCACCGAGTTGCGCGACAGCCCCTTCTCATGGACGTCGGCTTCCGCGGCGAATTCCTCATGCTGGGGAGATTTCATCGGACACCTCCGTCGTCTGCGTTCTGGCACACTAGCCGATATGACCGCACCCTTGGCTGACCCAGAAGGCTCAGTCTCGCCGCCGATCGAAGGGGTCGTGGTGGGTTTCGATGGCTCACCGGCCGCCCAGGTGGCGCTTGAGTGGGGGGCCGCGGCCGCAGTCGCTCACGGCACGGCACTGACCATTCTCAGGTCCCGCCCAGACGCCGAGGCTCCGCTGATCGAACTGACCGATGACTCGGCGGCGGACGAACTCGTCGGTGACGGGATCGCCGACGACCTGGCCACGGCCGTCGAACACGTGAACTCCCGGCATCCCGACCTGACCATTCATACAGTGGTCACGCCGGACTCCCCCGTCGACAGCCTGTTGGCCGCCTCCGAGACGGCCGATCTGATCGCCATCGGGTCACGAGGGATGGAGGGATTTGCAGGCCTGCTCATCGGGTCCACGGTGATGGAGGTGACTCCGTACGCGCGCTGTCCGGTGGTGGTGTTGTACGTCCCAGACGCGGACACCGAAGCGGCCCGCGAGGTGGCCCGGCACCCGGGTTCGGTGGTGGTGGGATTCGACGGTTCCGGGCATTCACAAGAAGCCCTGACCTTCGCCTTGCGCCATGCTGCCGCGTTGGGTCTGGGTGTGACGGTGGTGCACATTTCCGGCGGGTCGCCCAAACACGATCCCGTGCCGGTCTCACCTGACGCCGACGAACTGACCGCCGAGGTGCGCGAGGATCTTGACCAAGCCGTGCGGATAGCCCGGAACTTCCCGGCTGTGCCGGTGTCCTACCTGCACGCCGTGGGGCGTCCGGCGGGGATCCTCATTCGCGAGGCCTCCGGCTCCGCCCTGGTGGTCGTCGGGGCGCGCGGCCGCGGCGGTTTCGCACAGCTTCTGCTCGGGTCGGTGGGTCTGCAATTGGTGATCCACGCGGAGTGCCCGGTCGCTGTGGTGCACCACCTGCCCACAGATCCCGCCAGCTCCGGTCCGGCGGGCTCCGCGCGCGCGTGAAGTACTGTCGAAGACATGCCTCGGGATGATCACCCCAGACGCCCCGGTACCAAGGATTCGGACGTCCTCGCAGAGATCTTCGACATCGTCGAGAGCCACGACGATGCCCGCCAGCCCGACACCGGGCCGCAGTTCCGTGCCCAGGCCCTGCGCCAACTCGATGTGCCGGCCACCATCGACAACCTCCTGCAACTCACCTCCCGCCGGACCTGGCTGGCCATCGCCGGGATCGCCCTGGCACTGATCGCAGGCCTTACCTACGCGGCGAACACGATTCGAGTGGAGTCAGTCGCAGCGGAGGGCCGGGCAGTGGCTCCGCCGGGGATCATCAACGCCGCGAGCCCGACCGCGGGAGTGATCACCGCAGTCCTCGCCCCCAAGGGCACCAGTGTCGTGGCCGGGCAGCCGGTGGCCACCGGTCGCCGATCCGCCGATGATCTGGCGATGTCCGTGGTGGCGCCGCTGCCCGGCACGACCTGGCAGCAATTGGCGGCGGCTGGTGCGGTGGTCGCCGAGGGCACAGTGGTCACCCAGCTGCTGCCCCCTGACAGCGGCTCGCTGCTCATGCTGCAAGTGCCGGAGTCGCAGGCGGGGCCCATCGCCATCGGACAAGCGGTCACCCTGCGCTTCGGTGCCAGCGGCACGGCAACTGGGATGGTCGCCGACATCGATACCGCCCCCATGCCGTCCGCAGTCGCCGATACCTCACTGGCCATGTCCACCCTGCAGAGTGACGAACCCGTGGTCATGGTCACCGTCGAGGCCGAAGCCGAAGTGCCCCCCGGCGACGCCGTCACGGCCGAGGTCATCCAATCCGAGCGGACCCTGCTCGAGTCGTTGCTGGGCATCGGATGAGTCCTTCGGCCGGGCCACCGCAAGTCAACGAGGCCGCCGCCACCACTCGACGTACGCGAGTGAAGGTGCCGGGCATGCTGCAGACGGAATCCGCCGAATGCGGTGCCGCCTGCCTGGGCATGGTGCTTGCCCACTTCGGACGATTCGTTTCGCTTGACGCCCTACGCCTGGCCACGGGTGTCTCCCGTGATGGCGCTACCGCCGACAACATCGTCACGGGCGCCGAGGCGTTCGGCCTGCGCGCCACCCAGGTCATGTGCGAACCGCACGATCTGCGGACCATGCCAGATGCCCTACCGATGATTCTGCATTGGCGCTTCACCCACTTCGTCGTCCTGGAAGGCTGGGAGCCGGGGGGCTGGCGGCTGAACGATCCCGAGATCGGCGACTTCCGGATCGGCGATGACGCCTTCGACGGGGCCTTCACCGGCCTTGCCCTCACCTTGACACCGGGGCCGGACTTCGTCCCGGGCGGCACACGGGCATCGATGGTCAGGCGACTCGCCCGCGCGGCCGGTCACATCGGGCCGGCAGTCGCCGCCTCGATCGCGGTCGCCGCACTGCTGCTGATCCCCATGATGCTCGTGCCACAACTGATGCAGCAGTACGGCAACGAGCTCTCCGGGCTCGCGGGGATTGCGGCCCTCGGAACGGTCTTCGGGCTGACCATAGCGCTGCTGGTGCAATCCCTGCTGCTGTCAGCGCAGGGGGTCCTGGCCACCCGCCTGACGTCCAAGATCTCGATCAGGGTGCAGGCCGGTGTCGTGCAGCGTCTGCTGGACTTGCCCGCGTCGTTCCACGCACAGCGAGGGTCCGCGGCCATCGCCCAAAAGGCCCTGCTCATCGACTACCTCAGCCAAGGAGTTGCCCAACTCACCATCAGCACGACCACCGGGTTGCTCACAGCGATCGTCGCCGAGATCATCCTGCTGATCATCGACCCCCTGACCGGCGTCGTGGCCCTGCTGGTCGTCACTTTGATCGCCCTGCGCATGCGTCGCACGATTCGCGCCTGGCGCGAACTGTCGGCAACGCTGGTGCTGACCCTCGTCGAGGTAGGCATCGTGTCCACAACCTCGCTGTCGCAGATCGAGTCCATCAAGGCGGCCGGGGCCGAGGACGGCATCATCACTCGTGGTATCGCCACGCAGAACCGGTTGATGGCGGCCCAGCAGACCGCCGGACTACGCCAACTGAACCTGAATCTCGTCGCCACCATGATGCGGGGTATCGGGTTCCTGCTGATCGTCGGCACAGCCATGCTGCAGATTGCCAGCGGCCGGCTCGACCCAGGTGTGCTATTGGCCGTGTTGGCCCTGGCGGGGGTGCTGTTGGGCCCGGTCGGCGGCCTGGTGATCGCGTTGGACAATGCCCAGGTCCTACGCGCCAGCCTCGATCAGGTGGACGACATCCTGGCGGCCGACCCGGCCGACGAGTGGCCCCCGCCCAGCCTCGACGACACCGCGGCTGCACCGTTGGCGCCCACGACGATCACCGGATCGCTGACCTTGCGTGACGTGACCTTCGGGTACTCCGCGCTGGCCCCGCCGGTGGTACAAGACATCAGCCTCGACATCGCGCCCGGGCACCGCGTTGCCCTCGTGGGGCCCTCGGGCTGCGGCAAGTCGACAGTGTCCCGCCTGGTGGTCGGCCTGTATCAGCCCTGGTCGGGGGCCCTTCTGATCGACGGCATCGAGCGTCGCGACCACGCCCCGCAGGTGCTGGGCCAAGCGGTGGCCATGGTGAGTCAAGAGGTGATGATCTTCGCTGCCACCATCCGCGACAACATCACCATGTGGGACACGAGCATCAGCGAGGCCCAGGTGCAGCGGGCGATCGAGGACGCCCAGCTCGCCGACGTGGTGGCGGATCGTCCCGGGGGGTTGGATGCGCTGCTGAACGAGGGCGGCTGGGACCTGTCCGGCGGCCAGCGCCAACGAGTCGAGATCGCTCGCGCCCTGGTGCGCGAACCGTGCATTCTCGTGCTCGACGAGGCCACCAGCGCGCTCGATCCCACCACCGAACAGCTCATCGACGGTGCGATCCGACGTCGCGGCATCACCGCGCTGGTGGTGGCCCACCGCCTCTCCACAGTGCGCGACAGCGACGAGATCATCGTGCTCGATCACGGGGTGATCGTGGAGCGCGGAACCCACCCGCAACTGCTCGCGGCAGGTGGCGTCTACACCGCTTTGGTGACGACCGAATGACCGCCATCGCATTGTCAGGCACCCAACTGCTGCGCCCGGGCCCTGGCGAGGTCGTGCTGGTGGACGCCGGAACGGTACTGGTGTTCGCCGAGGAGGCCACGGGTCGACGGCTGCCGATGACAACGCTCACCGCCGGTCAACTCGCTGTCGGCTGTGCCCCGAGTGCCGGGCAGCGACGCCTGGTCCTCAGCGGCCTGCCTGGCACCGCGGTGCGCAGATCCGAGGTCGCGGACATCCTGCGAACCGATGGCACGCGTGAACTCGAACGCTGGATCTGCGCGGTCAGCGACAGCGCCCGCGGTGAACGATGGGTCGAGCATGTGGTCGCGCCGCTGTCCGGCACCCTTCGCCTCGCCCCCGGGGAACATGTCGCCGCGACGCTGCAACCGGTTGCGGCGGCGAATCGGCGGGTACTCGGCTGGTTGCGTGTCATCTCCGGCCGCGCCCGACTGTGCAATTGGTCCGAGGCGTCGCTCGGGCCGGCCGACGGACCCATCCCGATGACCCGCGGGACCTGGCTCACCAGCGAATTGCACACCAGCATCGCCGCAGCACCGGCACCGACCGCCGCCGAGGTGTGGATCGATGCTCTCGACCTCATGGGGCGGCTGGGCCTGTCCGCATCAGGGCAGCGCCAGTCGACGGCAGATGCCGACCGTGCCGCACGCCAAGCAGTCCAGGAGTCGACCGCCGCGGAGGTCATGACTGCGGGAGTCGTAGCCCTCTCGGGTGCGTTCTCGCGCACGACCACCGCAGTACCGACGCCCCCGGCGGTGCTTGCGGCGCCCTGGTGGGTGGCAATGGACGTGGGTCTGGCCACCGACGACTCCACGTTGCAGCACGCGGAACTGCTGCACACCAGGGGCACGCCGCCCGTTGCCGCGGTGGCGCACGCGTGTGGGGCCCGCGTGCGCCCGATTCGGCTGCCGCCGCAATGGTGGCGAGCGGAGGGTCCACCGCTGGTGGGTCGGCACCACCATCACGGCCTCGTGGCCCTGCACTGGCAGCGCGGCCGATGGCACATGTCCGTTCCGACTACACCTGATCACGGCCCGACCGGCCGGGAACAGTTGACGGTGCACGCCGACGAGGCCGCCGCCCTGGGCCCGGAAGCCACGCAACTTGTGGCGTTGCTGCCCACCGGGCCGACGACGCTGGACCGCCTCGTGCGCCTTGCCACGACCAAACTGTGGCCCGATGTGATCGTCGCCGTGGTGATGTCGGTGCTGATTGCCGGCGCGGCATTCGCCACTCCCTACGTCCTGGGCCAGATCGCCGGCAGCCTGCTCACCATCACGGTGTGGCACCTGGTGGGGCTGCTCAGCGCATTGATTCTGCTCGAATGTGCCACGACCCTGTGGCGGGGCACTCGCGGCCGGAATCTGATCAGGATCAGAACCCGTGCCGTCGGGGCCGCAGCCATGGCCGTGTGGGATCGCATGATCCGACAGCGCGCGCGCTGGCATTCCGACCTGCCGCTCGGTCGGCGCCTGATGGCCTTGGCCTCGCCGAATCTGGCGTCCAACTCCCTGCCCAACACCACGGTCAACCAACTCCTGGACAGCGGTGCGATCCTCGGCGGCCTCGCCGCGGTCGCCACGACCACCGCGTCGCTCCTGGTCGCCATCGCGTTGGTGATAGCCGCCCAGGCCTGGGTGGGCGTCCTCCTGGTGCGCACATTGGCGGCCCAGTCCCGCGTGCGGGTGGCCGCCGGCGCCACGGCCAATGGTCGGCTGATCGAGACGCTACGCGGCGTCACCACGCTGCGACTGTTCCAGGCCCAGCCCCGGGCCTTTCGACGGTGGGCACAATCCCAGGCCGTGCTGGCGGCCGCCGACGTCAGGCTACGCCAGTTGGCGACCTCTCAGATGGTGTTCACAGCCGCGTGGCCCATCGTCGGTTTGATCGTTGTGGTGAGCGTGTCAGCCGCCTCGCAGGCGACGTTCGGCCAATTCGTCACGGCCCAGACCGCAGCGTCGCTGATGTCGATGGCGGTGGCCGCCGCCACCGCCGCGGCCGGGGCCACCACGACCGCCCGCGCCCAACTCAACGAGGCGAATGCGCTCCTATCCGCCAGCCCGGAACAACCCGGTGAGGGCGAGTCACCAGGCACCCTGAACGGTGCAATCTCGTTGACCGACGTCACGTTCAGCTACCAACCCGACAGCCCGCGGGTGCTGCGTGGGGTGAGTTTCAAGGTCTCACCCGGCGAACACATCGCCATCGTCGGACCTTCCGGCTGCGGCAAGTCCACCCTGGTGCGGGTACTGC
>JAUPKO010000192.1 GCA_030837395.1 Actinomycetota bacterium
AGCCACGGATCTGGCTGCGACACGATGTGAGCCCGCTCCAGATGTCGCCACCGCGCCAGCGAATCGTCAGCTTTGGTGGCAGCATCCATCTCGCCTCGATACACCAGGCGGGCCTGCGCACTGATCTTTGGCATCACACTCACCCTCCTATCCTGTGGCCAGGCAGTTCAGTCACCAACAGCACGGCTGGTCACTGAGACCATCTGCAATACCGCTCTTCGCCAACGCTTTTCATGCCTCGCCCTGGATGAGTCAGCGGACTGCGGGCGCAGCAACCATCAGCCACGATTCGGACCTTCTCCGGCAACCGCGGCCACGCCGGTCAGCACCGCGGCTGTCAGCTGGCGCCCGCGCTCGGTCAGCCGATACATGACCAACTTCCCCTGGCGCCGCGAGGACACCAGGGACGCATTCTTGAGCTGGCGCAAATGGTGCGACACCAAACCCTGAGACAGGCCGACCACCCAGGCCATGTCACAGACGCACAGTTCCTCGCCAGCGGCCAACGCGGCCGCAATGGACAACCGGGTGCCATCCCCCAAGCCACGCGCGGCCGCGGCGGCGGCCTGCACAATGACGCTGTCGGGCACCGCGGCCCGGATTTCCTCCGCATGGAGCAGGTCCAAACACAGAAGATCGCAGGTATCGAGCGGCTCCACCATATCGATATACTAAAGTACGTTGATATGAACATGAAAGGGTTCGGAGCGATCCTGACCAACACCCGCGTTCTGTTGACCGTCTTCGTCATCGCGGTGGCGACGATCGGAACCGCGGTGTTCCTCTCGGTCCGCGACACCGACTCTGGGTCGCCCACCATCGAACTGGATGGGACAGCCGGACAGACTGTCCGGGAAAACAGCCACCGGCTCAACGCCGTACCCGACAGCGACGTCTACTTCGTGGAATTCCTCGACTTCGAATGCGAAGGCTGCCGGGCGCTCTATCCTGCGGTCGAGCAGCTCCGTGCCGAGTACGGCGACCGGGTGAACTTCGTGCTGCGCTACTTCCCGCTGCGCTCGCACTTCAACGCCGAACGCGCCGCACGCGCTGTGGAAGCCGCCGCCCAGCAAGGCCAACTCGAACCCATGTACCGCAAAATGTATGAGACACAAGCGGAGTGGGGCGAGCAACAGATCCCGGCTGACGGCGTGTTCCGCGGTTTCGCACAACAGCTGGGGTTAGACATGAGTGCTTTCGACGCCACCTACAACGACCCCGCAACCTTGGAACGCATCCAACTCGACATTGCCGACGGCACCGCTCTCGGCGTGCAAGGAACTCCCACCTTTTTCATCAACGACGAGCGGATTCAGCCGCGCAGCTACGACGACCTGACTACCGCACTCGACCAGGCTTTGGAGCGGGGATAGGGCGGAGTGTCTCGTTTCTAAAGAAACGAGACACGCCCCGGCGGCCCACTCCCCCGGCCCATCAGCCCAGTTCGCGGTGTCCCGTTTCTCGTCTCACACGCCGTGTCTCTAATCCTCTTGTCGGCGTCCAATGAGACCGTTGCGGGCATGACCGCCACGACACTGGGCTACGCACGGGTCAGCACCACCGGCCAGGACCTCAAAACGCAACTCGACGCGTTGCAGGCCGCCGGGGTTGATCCGGCGCGGGTGTTCACCGACACCCTGTCGGGGGCGGCCGGCACCCACCGGCCCGGCCTGGCGGGACTGCTGGACTACGCCCGCGAAGACGACATCGTGGTCGTCACCGCCATCGACCGACTCGGCCGCTCCGTGGTCGAGGTGACCCGCACTATCGCCGAACTCGGACAGCGCCGAATTCTGTTGCGCGCCTTGCGCGAAGGCATCGACACCGCCACCCCAACCGGGCGGGCGGTCGCCGCGATCATGGCCACCCTCGCTGAGCTCGAGCTCGAACTCGGCAGCGAACGTCGCGCCCAGTCCCGCGCCTCACGGCGCATCCGCGGATTGCCTGCCACCAAGCCCGCCAAACTCACCCTTGAGCGACAGCAACAGCTCCGTCGTCTCGCTGCGACCGGAGAACCCGTCCACGAGCTCGCCAAAGCTTTCGGCATCAGCCGAGCAACGGCATACCGGTACCTCTCCGCCCCCGTGAACAGCGCAGTACTGGAGTCGAGGCAACCGTGAATCTGACAGAGCTGGGCGCGGCCCTCGGCCCCTTCTTCGATGTCGTAGGCAGCCCTTCGCATAATCAACTCCACGACGCTTTCACGCGCCACGGCCTAAGCCATCTCGACCCGGCGCCAACCGGAAAAACCCCGAATGGCATCCACCTGGGCAAGATGAAGCGAATCCGACATGTCTTCGCCTCACCGGAAGCACACAGCGCGACTGCGGGATTGCCCTTGGCCCGAGAACTTGTGGCGCTTTGTCGCGCCCACGGGGGCTTTAACCCTGACAGCGAGAGCTATGCCGGCAACGGGAGAGTGAACCAGCTCATCCAGGCCTTCGTTCCGCTCGGATTCACACTTGACGCCGACGGGTCAATACGACAGACCGTCATCGACAACCTCACCGGCACGGAACTCACCGCGACGCTGCGCAGCTACGTCGACAGAATCAACTCCAATCCCGACGACGCACCTTTACAGGTAGGGACGGGAAAGGAACTCGACGAAGCCACCGCCCGACACGTTCTGAAACAACTCCTGGGCGACTACCCGGTGTCGGGTAGCTTTCCAGTTACGTTGACCAGTGCTTTTACCGCAATCGGCATGGCCACCCCCACGGAGCTGCCAAAGCTCGATCCCGATCCACACCGCGCAGTGCATCAATGCCTGTTCCTGCTGGCCACCGCGGTTAATCGACTCCGAAACGACGCCGGAACCGGCCACGGAAGACCCGGACCACCGCGCAAGACCACCGCGTTGAACCCAGCGGACGCCCGCCTCGTCGCTCGGGCAACCGCACTCGTCGCAGGAGCGCTGCTCGACAAAATCGACGGCTACTGAGGCCCTGCAGGACCAGGTGGAACGTAATGACGTACTGACGTAAGTACGTCATTACGTTCGACGGCTTTCGGTCGCGGGGTCAACCCCAGAAGATGCCGGTGGGGTCGAGGCCGATTTCGGCAAGTAGCTCGGCGACGCTGGGCGTGGCCGCCACACGGTCGTAGAGGTGAAAGCGCAGATTCCGGTCGCGCCAATAGAGCGTCCACGTCTTCCGGACGGCGGTGTAGCGCAGACGTGCGATCGGGAAGCTGGACCATTCGGGTCCGTAGTCCTCACGCCAGGGTGCCCGACGCTCGATGACGGTCAGATGTGTTGGCGCGATGACGCATTCAACACGCACCTGATGCAGCGCGTGGTCGGGCACTCGTGCCGCACACCACCGCTGGACGCGTGCGACGTCGAGTTCGGGCAGTGCCACCGTGCTACCGGGGTTGGCGGGACATGCCGCGGGCAGCGTTCTCCAAAGCCTCGAATGCATCGTCGAGTCGACGCTGGCGCCGGCGGTTGGGCTCGTGGTTGGCCTCGGCCGCGACCGCCTCGCTGAGTTCCTCAAGATCCGCGATGTCGGCGTGCAGTGCGGCACCCCGACGGTGCGCGGTCATGGCGAACACCCGCCGTTCGGCGTCGGGATCGAGAAAGAACAGGTCGCGCAGCGCGGCGGCCACTTCGTCGCTCACCACGATCTCCCGGGCCGCTGCCCCGACGGCGGCCAGCTGCCTGGGTCGCAGATCGTACGGCGAGCCCTCCCAGTTGGTGATGACTCCCTCATCCCCGCACGCCGTGCAGCACCACCGGATCGGGGTGGGCGGCGGACCTGCAGCGATCGCGATCCGCCCCGCGCAAGCGCGACGGCCCGGGCGTCGGCGGCACGGCAGCGCGCTGGTCCACTGCTCGCTAACGCAGTTGGCGGCGGTGGCCGCCCGCACGATGTCGGCGAAATGCCGGCCCAGGCGGCGGGCGGGACCGGGAGCCTCCTCAGGCATATCCAGAAAGTGAGTCAGGTCGCTGACCAGCATGGACAGGGACTTTACGGGCACATGGTCAACGGGAAGACTGGGGGGTTCCACGTCTTCAGCGCGCGCCTGCGCTGACCAATAAAACGTAACAACGTCAATGCGGCATTACGTCATTACGTCTTATTGGAGGCCAGCCACTCTTGAGCCAGATCGGTCAGGATCTTGCTCATGCTGGTATCCCGATCGAGGGCGGCCTGCTTGAGTGCCCGAACGGTCGCGCGCGGCAGATAGACCGTCGCCCGTTGCATGTCGTCAGCCGGCGAGCGGAATGCCTCGGCCGCTCGGCGGGCCGGCTCGGTCTTGACCCGGGCGGCCATCTTCGAGGTCAGATCAGACATGGACAAGCGCCCCCATCAGCTCGGTCAGTACGTCGTCGTAGCCATGCAGATTGGCCGGCGCGGTCCCGTAAGCGCGACGAACGCCTTCGCGCCGCACGATCGGAGTGGCGAGAACCGGAACCCCCTCGCCTTCAAGAAGCGCCTTCACTTCGTCGGCCAGCCGGGTACGGAGGTCGACACCGGTCAGCAGAACCGCCGTGGGGCGGTGAGCGGTGATTTCCAGGGTCGGCCACACGCGGCGCACATCGAGCGGAGAAGCACCGGTCGGAACGACCACCAGATCAGCGATGTCGATGGCCTCCTGGATCACCTGCGCCGTCCCGGGTGGGGTGTCGATGATCGACAACTCTCTTCCGGAATTGACGGTCAGCGGGCGGGTGGCGGGCACAACGGGGAAGGGAAGCGGGTTGTCGCCCTGGGCGTCGGTCGCCCACTCCAGAGCCGACCCCTGCGGGTCGGCGTCGATGAGCTCAACGTCAATTCCGCGGCGGTGGGCGGCGGTCGCGAGATAGACCGCGCTGGTGGTCTTGGCCACCCCACCCTTGGTGTGCACGAGAGACAAGATCGGCATGACCAGAAACGTTACGTCGTAGCGCAATGACGCACATGCACCAACACGCTGTTACGTCATGACGTAATTACGTTTCTTCCATCTTCGACGCCGCCTTTCCGCTGTTCGCGCTGGGTGCGAGCACCTTCCTCGCCGCAATTGTGGTGTAGGTGGTGGTGCTGGCTGTCAAGGCCAATGCCGCTGCGCGGTCGACCGCCGGTCGAGCCTTGACAGCCAGCACCACCACCCACCAAGAACGGCCAGTACGAGGAAGGGCTTACCTCGAAGGAGCCGAAACATGTCAGTGAGGAGACATACCGTGGAAACCATGAACGCGAATACGCCGCCGACCCCCGCGACCCCACCCCAACCGGGTTCCGCCGAGCACTGGGCGGCCTGGCTGGAACGGTACGGCGACGACTACGCCACCGACACCGAGCGCCGCGCCGCCTACCGCGACTTCCAAACCAACCTCGCCACCATGCAATCCGTCTTTGGCCAGCACGATCCCATGGCCGGCGAGAACCGCGATACCGGCTCGTAAAGCTCGTTCGCTCTCGATTTCGCACACACGAAGTCCCACGCCGATGCACCCATGCAGTTGCTTGACGATGAGCTTTCTTCGTAGCCTCAACCCGTAGCCATCCCATTGCGGTGGGTTTGGAAGTGAGCCACAGGATTACTCGCCGGACGACGAGGCCTGGGGCTCGCGCCCCGGCGAAAAAAACCCGCCCCCAGTGGGGGCGGGTGGTATCCAAAAATTATAGGCCGAAGATTTCACCATTGGTCACCAGTTGCATGCAGCTCGTGTCCAGATAGCAACCAATCCGCACGTAGGAGCTATTCCTTACCAGGGCTTCGGCTTTCTCACCCCGGCGGTCGGGTCGGCGAGTTGGCAGGCTTGAAAGTCGGCCGCGGTGAGTTGATACCACCAGTGGTTGCCGACGCCGTCGTTCGGCGATCCTCGCAGCTTGCCCGCCGTGAAGCTGCCTGACGGGTTCACGGTGCCGACGGGAACACGTTCCCGGGCGGTTTGCACCGGAAACTTCAGGTCGCTGTCATTGCTGATCACCACGGCTGCGTCGACGCGGTGTTCGAGGATGTCGAGCAGCAGGTGAGCAGCGACGTTGACATCGCTGCCTTTTTCTTCGCGGCGGGCGATTGAGACGACGAATTGAGCGTCGGGGTCATCGTGGCCAGCTCCGTCTTTGACGGTGATCGGCCAGGCGGGCTTTGTCAGCACCGGCCGACCCTTCCTGTCGGCGGTGGCTAGAGGTGCCCGGGCCACGCGATGCACGTAGTTGCCCATCTCGATGTGATCGGCGCTGTGTGTGCGCCTCAGTGCCCGCAAGTAAATGTCCTGCTCCTGATGGCCAACAGGATTGTCGACCCCGGATATCGCCGCGGTGCAGTAAACGACGTGCTCGATGGTGACGCCGCTCCACGTGGAGTGGTCGGCCACCAGTCGCGTCGCGAGGGCGCGTAGGTCGAGCCACCGCCAGCCCGCAGTTCCCCTCCCGCACACGCCGCGCCCGCCGTAGTACAGGTTGAAACCGTCGATGTATACGCCTACTCGCATGGGCGGGACGCTATCGGCAAGGGGTGCAACATCCCCCCGGCGGCGCGAATGACCGACTGCCTTTTTCAGTCGAAGTAGCTGTCGTCTGGAGTCTGCATCTGGGTCGGCAGCAGGATGAGGGCCTGACGCAGTACGTATTCGCGATTGTCTTTGGTCCGCACCAACATCTCGTCGAAGTCCTCGGCAGATGTTCCGCAGGTGATGAGTCCGTCGCCGAGGAGATCGTCGTATTGGTCAAACACCCAGTCAACGAGGGGGCAGGCGTGGTCGCTGAGGTACTGGTTGCGTTGGTCGTCGGTCCAGCCCGCAGGGAAACGCACCATGCGGGCATAGGCGGCGTAGATAGACGCCTCAAGGTCGAGCAGCGTCATCGCGGCAGTCACAGTCCCAGCCCTTCGGTGCCGATGGGCGCCCACTGAATCTCCACCCGCGCCGCTGAAGGGATGGGCCAGCGGCCGGTGACGACCCATTCGACAGCGGCAGGGGAGGCGGCGGCCAGCGCAGTGGCTCGCAGCGCGGCGCACAGACCTAAGCCGTCGTCGTCGTTACCCACTGGGGTCTCCATGCCGGGAATTCTTCCCGCCATGCGCGTTAGCTGCTAACGACACGCCGGGCGATGCTGCCGCTTTTTCCGGCGGTGACCTGGCATGGTCGCTTTATGGCCCAACGCAAAACCCACAAGGGTGACCGTGGACAGATCAGCACCAGGCCGGCGCTCGTGGTCTACGAGGCCATCAAGTCCAAAGCCGCCGAGCTCGGCATACCGATGGGGCAGTACGTGGCCGATGTGCTCGCCGAGCACACCGGACACCCAGATCTCGTACGTGAGCTGAACAAAGAGCGGGAGGTTCTGCCGCTGGCGATGTAGCACCGCGCGACCCGACCATTGTTGTGGTCGGGCAGAAGTGGACAAATCCATAGCGGTGTGGACGAGCCCGTGACATGACGAAGGCCCC
>JAUPKO010000193.1 GCA_030837395.1 Actinomycetota bacterium
CGAGGTCCCAGTATTCGGCGGCCCGGAAGGCGATCCGCTCCCGCTCGCGCTGCACCAGCAGCCGCAGGGCCACCGATTGCACGCGTCCGGCGGACAGCTGGCTGCGCACCTTCTTCCACAGCACGGGCGAGACCTCGTAGCCGTAGAGACGGTCGATCACCCTGCGGGTCTCCTGGGCATCGACGAGGTCCTGGTCCAGCTCCCGGGTGTTGTTGGCGGCGTGGGTGATGGCCTCGGGGGTGATCTCATTGAACACCATGCGGTGCACCGGCACCTTGGGGCGCAACACCTCCAGCAGGTGCCATGCGATGGCCTCCCCCTCGCGGTCCTCATCGGTGGCGAGCAGGACCTCGTCCGCGTCCTTGAGGGACTTGCGCAACTCGGTGACTTTGCTCTTCTTGTCCGGCGACACGACATAGATGGGGGTGAAGTCGCCGTCCACGTCGACCGCCAGCGTCGCCCAGTCGCGGTCGCGATACTCGGCCGGCACCTGGGCGCGGCCGTTGGGCAGGTCCCTGATGTGGCCGACGCTCGCCTCGACCCGGTAGCCCGGACCCAGGTAGCGCTGGATCGTCTTGGCCTTGGCAGGCGATTCGACGATTACCAGGCGGTAGCCGCTGGCGTTGGCCACGAGCACGCTCCTTGTCGATGATTGCGGTGCTGTAGGAGTGACCGATCGGCGCCGAAGATTCGCTGTCGGGTCACTGTGAACACCCCGAGGGGCTTGCGTCAAGAGTGACAAACCCTCTTTCCATGAGAACACGGACCCCCGTCAGCCACGACACCAGGACATCGTCGGGGTCCGACTCGGTCGCCGCCGCACACTGCGCCAGCGCCCGTGCCAGGGTGCGTCCGACCGGGGCCGACTCGATAGTGGCGAACCACCAGGACATCCACTTGTCCAGGGGCTCAGCCGCCCGCCACCCAGTCGGCGCCGACAGCATGAGGGCCCGGCTCGGTCCGACACCCACGGCTGGGAAGGCGGGTGCGTCGACCGTGACCCCCGCGGCGATCCGCGGACTTGAGGCCAGGATGGTCGCGGCATCGGGCAGAGAGCGGCGCCGGCCGAACTCCGCCAGTACCTGTGAGCCGGAGGGCACCCTGCCGGCGGTGGCGACGTCCTCGGCCCATTGCGGCGCCTCGGCAGTGGGTGCAGTGGGCTGGTGCAGCACGAGCCAGCCCATGCCCACCGCTGCCGCCGACAGCTCCCGCAAGTACGCCAGCCACCGCCGACGCAGGGGCCCATCGTCACTTTGACCCGCATCCCGCAGCCAGAATTCCACGTACTCCCCAGGGGTGAGCACCTCGCGCTGGGCCGCCCAGGCGGCCATCCCCGGCGGGAACCAACCGGCCACCCGGTCAGTCCAGTCGGCGCCCTGCACGTGGAGCCACGAGCCCAGCACCACTGCCCACCCACCTGGGCGCGGAATCCGCTGCAGCCCCGCCATCAACGCCGGTGCCAACGAGTCCGCTGGCACCGGCGCGTCGCGGTAGTCGTGCCGAACCTCAGGGGTGATGACGAACGGCGGGTTGGCCACCACGAGGTCGAACGAGTGATCTGCGAAGGGGTCGGTCAGCGAGCCGCGAACGCGCATCACCGGCGCCGCGGCGTTGCGTTGCATCGTGGCCGCCGTCGCCGCCAGCGCCCGCGCGCTGGTGTCGGAGGCGACCACCGCTCCCGCGTGGCCGGTCAGCAGCAACGCCCCGGCGCCGCAGCCGGAGCCGAGGTCGAGCGCCGTGCCGACCCGCAGCCGCGGCGTGAGCGTCAGCAGGGTGCGGGTGGCCCCGCCCACTCCCATCACGTGGTCATGGGCCAACGGACCGTCGGCGGGCTCATCGGCGACGATCCACAGCGGTCGGTCCGCAGCGAACCCGGGAACGGCGAAGCCCGCCGAACCTCCGAGGAGGTCGACGGGCTTCGCCGTGAGGGTCACGAGCTACGCCGCTGGCGTCGCCACGTTGATCTCGCTCTCGTCGATCGCGCCACCACGCCGCTTGGACACGATGACCGCCCCGATCACGATGGCTGCGGCGGCGACGGCGATGCCATAACGCAGCGGACCGTTGGCCGAGTCGCCGATGGACAGCGCCACGACCGCCGGGGCGATCAGCAACGCAACCAGGTTCATCACCTTGATCAGCGGGTTGATTGCCGGTCCGGCGGTGTCCTTGAAGGGGTCGCCGACGGTGTCGCCCACCACGGTGGCGGTGTGCGCCTCAGAGCCCTTGCCGCCGAAGTTGCCGTCCTCGACGAACTTCTTGGCGTTGTCCCAGGCACCGCCCGAGTTGGACAGGAACACCGCCATCAGCACACCGGTGGCGATGGTGCCGGCGAGGTAGGCACCCAGCGCCCCGACACCGAGGCCGAAGCCGACCGCGACCGGGGTGAGGATCGCCAACAGGCCGGGGGTGGCCAATTCACGCAGCGAGTCCCGGGTGCAGATGTCCACCACGCGGCCGTATTCGGGGCGCTCGGTGCCGGCCATGATGCCGGGGTGCTCGCGGAACTGCCGACGCACCTCGAAGATGATCGCACCGGCGGCCCGGGTGACGGCGTTGATGGCGAGCCCGGAGAACAGGAACACCACGGCGGCGCCGATGATCAGCCCCACCAGGTTGGCCGGGTTGGCCACGTTGAGGATGCCTGCGTACTGCAAGCCCTCCTGCTGGGTCAGACTGCGCAGGGCCTCGCCGGACTCCAGTGTGGCGGCCTTGATCGCATCCTGGAAGGAGCCGAACAGCGCTGTTGCGGCCAATACCGCGGTGGCGATCGCGATGCCCTTGGTGATGGCCTTGGTGGAGTTGCCCACGGCGTCCAGGCTGGTGAGGATCTTGGCACCTTCGCTGCCGTGCGGGAAGTCGCCGGACATCTCGGCGATGCCTTGGGCGTTGTCCGACACCGGGCCGAAGGTGTCCATGGCCACGATCACGCCGACCGTGGTGAGCAGGCCCGTGCCGGCCAGCGCAACCGCGAATAGCGACAGCGTGACCGAACCGGCGCCGAGCAGGAACGCACCGTAGACCGCAGCAGCGATGATCAAAGCGGTGTAGACGGCGGACTCCAGACCGAGCGAGATGCCGGACAGGATCACCGTGGCCGGGCCGGTCAGGGAGGTGCGCGCGACGTTGTCCACCGGCGGCCGGTTGGTCTCGGTGAAGTAGCCCGTGAGCTGCTGGATGACGGCTGCGAGCACGATGCCGATGATGACGGCGCCGATGGCCAGGATCCGCGGGTTGAAGGCGCTGACGTTGCCGACGATGCCCAAGTCCTCAACGACGATGCCCTTGAAGTCGACCATGCGGGCGGGCAGCAGCCAGAACGTCGCGGCGGTCACGAGGATCGCCGAGGCGATGGCGGAGATGAAGAACCCGCGGTTGATCGCCTGCATGCCGGACTTGTCGCTGGGCCGGGGCGACACTGCGAAGATGCCGATCACAGCGGTGATCACACCGATCGCGGGCACCACCAACGGGTACACCAGGCCGAGTTCGCCGAAGGCGGCCTTGCCCAGGATCAGAGCGGCCACCAAGGTGACGGCGTAGGACTCGAACAAGTCCGCGGCCATACCGGCGCAGTCACCGACGTTGTCGCCCACGTTGTCGGCGATGGTCGCCGCGTTGCGGGGGTCGTCCTCGGGGATGCCCTGCTCGACCTTGCCGACCAGGTCCGCGCCGACGTCGGCAGCCTTGGTGAAGATGCCACCGCCAACACGCATGAACATCGCCAGCAGTGCTGCGCCGAAGCCGAAGCCTTCGAGCACCTTGGGTGCCTCGCCCTTGTACACGAGCACCACAGTGGCGGCACCGAGCAAGCCGAGGCCGACGGTGAACATGCCCGCGACACCCCCGGTGCGGAAGGCGATTCGCATGGCGGGCTGCTCGCCTTCGTCCTTGGCGGCAGCGGCCACGCGGACGTTGGCGCGCACTGCGAGCCACATGCCGACGTAGCCGGTGATCGCGGAGAAGACCGCCCCGATCACGAAGAAGATCGAGCGGCCGATGCGCTCGCTGGTGGTCTCGGCCGGCAGCAGGAACAGCACGAAGAAGACGATCACGGCGAAGATCGACAGCGTCTTGAACTGCCGGCTCAAGTACGCCGAGGCGCCCTCCTGCACCGCCTCGGCGATGCTCTTCATACTTTCGGTTCCCTCAGATGCGGACAGCACCTCACGGACGAGCAACCCGGCGACAGCGAGCGCGGCCACGGCGATGACCGCGACCACTATCACCACCGTGTAGTTGCTGCCGGAGACTGTCACCTCTGAGGCGGCAGCCAAACTGGCAAGCGACATTCAATCTCCCAGATATGCGAAGCGGCGGGTGCCGGCTCGAAATGAACCCGCACCCCGGGGGGCCCTTGCGGGCATCGCCCACGATTGGGGCAGCGGGCGAGTTGCGCGAGAGTCTAGCCAGGGGTAAGGCGGTCGTTGACCACGGCCCGTGTGCAACACGCCGCGCCGGGTAAGGAGAGTCGGCTCGCCACGCCGAAGCTGTCGGCCCCGTTGCTCTGGGGTTCAGTCGCTGCCGACCGGCCACGTCATCCGGAGCCCGTCATCGCCGAGTTCGAGTATCGGCACAATGGCGCGCAACAGCGTCATTGCCAGTTGGCTCTCCGGCTCGGCCACCGACGGTAGGGCGCTGGGTCCGACCCCCACCACCAGGGCATCGTCGTCGGCATCGAAATCCACGTGGATCGGCTGGGCCAGGCCCAGGTGCAGCAGGCAGGCCTCGCTCACCGCCAGCCGCACGTCCTCAACGACCTCGGAGGTGAAGCCGGACTGCCGGGCAACGCTGGCGGCCAGGAGCCTGGCGGTGCGGATATGGCCTGGACCGGGTGGGATCACCAGGCTGGCGACGCGCATCTAGTCGGCCCCTGGGATCGCACCCGACACCGACGCTGACACCGTCATGACCTGGTCCATCCCGGTGATGGCGAGCACCTTGAGCACTCGCGGCGTGGTCGCCACGACGGCCATCTCGGCGCCGTTCTCGCGCAGGTGGGTCAGGGCCTTGATCAGCACGCCCAGCCCGGTCGAGTCCAAGAACTCCACCTCGGACAGGTCCACCACCAGATAGTCCGGGAGGTTGGTCCACAGGCCCGTGAGGTGGGCGTCGAGTTGCGGGGCAGAAAGTGCGTCCAACTCGCCGGCGACGGCGACGACCGTGGCCTCGCCGTGCTGAGAGTCCTCGAGTCGCAGGTCCACGTGTCTCCTTGAATGACGGGGCAGCGCGGCCGCCCGGCCGTCCGATACGGCGGCGAAGCGGCGTGGTGGTCGGTCAACTCTGACACAGGTGACCCCCTGTGTCGTGGTCGAAGCGCAGGATAGTGGACGTGAGCGAGGTGAACGTGGGCCGATCGGCGCCCGAACGCGTGCTGCGAGCGGCGGGCCATCGGCGGGTCCTGCCGGCGCGGGCGGCCGTGACGATGCCGCTGCCGCCGTGGCTCGCGCCCGGGGTCACGGATCGGTTGGCGGTGGCCGGGGTCGAGCAGTTGTGGGCGCACCAACGTCAGGCGTTGGACCTGTGGGCCGGCGGCGGTAACGTCGTGGTCGCCACGGGCACGGCCTCGGGCAAGTCGTTGATCTACCAGTGCGCCGCGGGTGCTGCGGTAGCCGCAGACGGGCGCGCCTGCGTGTTGTACCTGACCCCGACCAAGGCGCTGGGTCATGACCAGGCCCGGTCGATGGCCTGGACCGGTCTGCGGGTGGGGGTGCTCGACGGCGACACCCCGGGTGAGGAGCGGGACTGGATCGGCGCCCACGCCCAGGTAGTGATCACCAATCCGGACATGCTCAACGTGTCGGTACTGCCCCGGCACCGGCGTTGGCAGCGGCTGTTGCGCAACCTGCGGCTGGTGGTGATCGATGAGTGCCACGTGTACCGCGGAGTGTTCGGTTCGCACACGGCGTTGATCGTGCGACGCCTGCTGCGCCTCGCCCGGGCCGCCGGTGCCTCACCGCAGGTGATCGCGGCCTCCGCCACGACCGGCTCGCCCGGTGCCTCTGCGGCGCAGTTGATCGGTGCCGAGGTGGTCGAGGTCACCGTTGACGGTTCGCCTCGCGGAGCGGTGGAGGTCGTGCTGCGTGAGCCGGCCTCGCCGGCGATGGGCAGCCGCACCGAAGTGGCGGAGGTGTTGGCGGCCCTGGTCGCCGACGGTCGCCGGAGCCTGGCGTTCGTGCCGTCGCGCGCCGGGGCCGAGACCCTCGCCCGGCGCGCCCGTGAGCTGCTGCCGCAGGTGCGGCCGGAGGCGATCCAGGCCTACCGGGCGGGGTTGCTCTCGGAGGAGCGTCGAGGCATCGAGCAGGGATTGCGTGACGGCTCGTTGCTGGCGGTTGCCACCACCAACGCATTGGAGCTCGGAATGGACATCTCCGGATTGGACGCCGTGGTGCTGGCCGGGTGGCCCGGTCGGCAGGCGTCGTTCTGGCAGCAGATCGGACGGGCGGGGCGCTCCGGTCGCGATGCCGTGGCGGTGCTGGTGGCCGACGACGACCCC
>JAUPKO010000194.1 GCA_030837395.1 Actinomycetota bacterium
CATCGCCCCGACGCCGGTTGCGGCGCTCGGACACGACGACGTCCTCCGGATGCGACACGATGCCCTTGACCAGGTGCTCGAGGGCGTCCGCGGCGATCACGATGCTAGGCCTGCTCGGTGCCGGCCTCGACCGCGGCGGCTTCCTCGGCCGATGCGGCGTCCACCACCTCGAGGGCCTCGACCGCGACCTTCTCAGCAGCCTCGGCGGCCTTCTCGACCGCCGCCTCTGCCGGCGGCTTCAACTTGCGCTTGGGTGCGTCCTCCGCCGACGCGGCCTCGCTGACGGCCTTGGCGAACACCTCGTCGCGCGACACCTTGGGGGCGGCGACCTCGAGCTTGCCGGCGGCGTCACCCTCACCGGTGAACTTCTGCCAGTCACCGGTGACGGTCAGCAACTTGACCACGGACTCGGTGGGCTGGGCACCGACGCCGAGCCAGTACTGGATGCGCTCGGAGTCCACCTCGATCAGCGAGGGGTTGGGCATGGGGTCGTAGCGACCGACCTCCTCGATCGCGCGCCCGTCGCGCTTGGTGCGCGAGTCGGCAACGACGATGCGGTACTGCGGACGGTGGATCTTTCCAAGGCGCTTGAGCTTGATCTTGACAGCCACGAGACGGTTTTCTCCATCATTGACGATTCGGAGGCGATGCGGCGGTGGCTGCGGGGAACACGCCACGTGCGTCGCCGGTGGGGAGATGCATCCGCGGGAGAGAGGGGCCCACGACGATCTCGGCACGCCTATTGTGCCAGACGAGTGCACACGGGCAGGGTCAGGGCTTGCCCAGCATGCGGCGCAACTCCTCCGGGATCTCCGGCACAGCACCCGGTGCCGCGAGCGGATCCCGACCCGGGACTCCGGTGGTACCGTCCTGACCCACCATGAGCCCGGAGCCCGCGGCGGGTTTGCGGGTGAGGGCCTCGGCCTCCTGCTGCGCGCGCTTGGCGGGATTGCCGCTGCGACCCTTCTTGCCTTTGCGCACCGGGGCTGCGCGACCGCGCGACTTCTTGCCGCCGCCGGGCAGGCCCGGCATCCCGGAGCCCATCTGGCGCATCATCTTCTGCGCCTGGGCAAACCGTTCGAGCAGACCGTTGACCTCGCTCACGTGCACCCCGGAACCGCGTGCGACGCGGGCTCGCCGGGAACCGTTGAGGATCGACGAATTCTGCCGCTCCTCCGGGGTCATCGACTGGATGATGGCCGCGACCCGGTCGATCTCACGCTCGTCGAGGTTCTCCAACTGCTTACGGGCCTCACCCATACCGGGCAGCATCCCCATCAGCTTGCCGAAGTTGCCCATCTTGCGCAGAGCCTGCATCTGCTCGAGGAAGTCCTCGAGGGTGAAGTCCTCGCCGCTGGCGAACTTGTTGGCCATGGCTTCGGCCTGGTCGGCGTCGAAGGTGCGCTCGGCCTGCTCGATGAGGGTGAGGATGTCGCCCATGTCCAGGATCCGAGACGCCATCCGATCCGGGTGGAACGGCTCGAAATCCTCGGGCTTCTCGCCGGTGGAGGCGAACATGATCGGCCGACCGGTGACTTCACGCACCGACAGAGCGGCACCGCCACGGGCATCGCCGTCGAGTTTGGTCAGCACCACGGCGTCGAATCCCACGCCCTCGTTGAACGCCACCGCCGTGTTGACGGCGTCCTGACCGATCATGGCGTCGATGACCAGCAGCACCTCGTCCGGGTTGACCGCGTCCCGGATGTCGCGGGCCTGGCCCATCAACTCCTCGTCGATCGCCAGCCGGCCCGCCGTGTCGACGATCACCACGTCGTAGTTGGCATCGCGGGCCAACTGCACCCCGGACCTCGCGACCACCACCGGATTGCCGATGCCGTTGCCCGGCTCCGGGGCGTGCACCCCGACCCCCACCCGGTCGGCGACCACGCTGAGCTGGTCCACTGCGTTGGGCCGCTGCAGGTCGGCGGCCACCAATAGCGGCCGGTGCCCCTGCTCCTTGAGCCAGAAGGCCAACTTGCCCGCAAGGGTCGTCTTACCCGAGCCCTGCAGGCCCACCAGCATCAGCACCGTCGGCGGGTGTTTGGCGAAGCGCAACCGGCGGGTCTCGCCGCCCAAGATCGTGATCAACTCTTCGTTGACGATCTTGATCACCTGCTGGGCGGGGTTCAGCGCCCCGGACACCTCTGTGCCCGTCGCGCGCTCGCGAACGCGACCGGTGAAGGTGCGCACCACCGGCAGGGCGACGTCCGCGTCGAGCAGGGCGACCCTGATCTCGCGCACGGTGGCGTCGACATCTGCCGGTGACAGCCGACCCTTGCCACGCAGGTTCTTGAACGTGGCGGTCAGCCGGTCAGAAAGCGAATTGAACACAGGTGATCCTCACGACGACGACGCACACAGCCTAGCCAGACACGCACCTACGCGATGTCGTCAGCCATCCACACCGGGCACGGCCGCGGCCACCAACAGATCGTCACGCAGGCCCAGCGCGACCTCCGACGACAGCGGCCGGCCGTCGTCACCGACGACGTAGAACACGTCCACGACGTCCGCGCCCAACGTCGACACCTTCGCCGCGCGAACGTGCCCGTGACGGGTGGCGATGCTATGCAGGAGGCGGTAGAGCAGAGCCGACGAATCGGCTGCGCGCACCTCTACCACGGTGGCGCTGCGGGACGCCTCCGGCAGCAGCACCACACGCGGCGCCGGGGCGTCCTGACCGCCCAGGTAGGACGTCTCGCGCTTCATCAACCTGTCGTGCACGCTCAGCGTGCCGGCGAGCATGCGACGCAGGTCGACGGCGATCCGGTGGGCGTCGGGTGCCTCCCCGAACGACGGCGCCACCCGCCAGGTGCTGACCGATCGCTGGTCCGTCAGTGACGCCCGGGCCTCGATCACCTGCAGTCGGTGCAGGGCGAGCACGGCCGCGATGTCGGCCAGTTCGGCCTTGGGGGTCCCGATGACCAGTTCTTCCAGGCCGCCACGCTCGTCACGCAGCACCACCACGTCGTTGGCCGCTGCCGCCACCTCCTCCGCCTCCGTCGGACCGGGCAGCGTGACGTCGGGACGGCCCGCGAACACGGCCGCCACCTGCTCGACGAGGGAGTCGATCAGGGCCTCCTTCCAGGGGCTCCAGGCGGCCGGCCCGGTGGCCTCGGCATCGGCCCTCGTCAGCGCCCACAGCAGTTCGAGCTGCTCCGGGCCACCCACCGCATCGGCCACCGCCATGACCGTGTCCGGATCGCTGATGTCGCGACGGGTGGCGGTGTCGGCCAGCACCAGGTGGTGCCGAACCAGGTCCACGATGACGGCGGTGTCCGCTGCGCCATAGCCCAGGCGCGGCAACATGTCCGCCGCGATCTGCGCCCCGACCTCGCTGTGGCTGGCACGTCCAGCTGGCTTGCCGATGTCGTGCACCATCGCCGCCGTGAGCAGCAGGTCCGGCCGGGCGACTTCGCGGGAGTAGGAGGCCGCCCGCACTGCGGTCTCCAACAGGTGCCGGTCGACTGTGTGCAGGTGCACCGGGTTGTGCTGGGGGGCGCTGCGGGTGGGCTCCCACTCGGGCAGCAGCCGCACGATCAAACCCTCCTGATCCAGCGCCTCCCACACCGGCACCATGCCGCGGCCGGCACCTATCAAACCGACGAAGTCGTTGCGCATGGCATCGGTCCACGGCACCGGCAGTGGGCCGGCCGATTCGGCCAGGCGACGCACGGTGGCCGGAGCGATGCGCAGACCCGCACGCGCCGTCGCCGAGGCCAGTCGCAGGGTGAGGCCGGCGTCGCGATCGGGTCGGGCATCGCGCGCCAGCACCACTTCGCCATCGTCGATCACCGCCCCCTCGGCCAATGGGATGCGCTGGGGCGTGCGGTCGCGCCCGAGCCGTTTGAGCCCTGGCAACCGGGACGGCCGACGTAGCCGATCGACGCGATGCCACACCATGTCCGAGGCCCAGTCGATCGTCCGCCCCGCCGAGGCGACCGCCCGCAGCAAGCCGTCGCCATCACCGTTGGGGTCTGGCAGATCGAGCATGCCGGCGATGGTCGCCTGCTCCTGCCGGATCAACTTGTCGCTCGAGCGCCCGGTGACGGTGTGCAGGGCATCACGCACGTCCAACAGGAGGGTGTACGGCGCCGCGAGTTGGGACCGCGGCACATCGGCCACCCAGGAGGCGGCGATGGCCCGCATGATCACCACGTCACGCAGTCCCCCGATGCTGTCTTTGAGGTCCGGCTCCTGCAAGTAGGCCAAATCGCCGAAGGTCGCCCGGCGGATTCGGACCATGTCCCGCAGGTCGCCCAGCCGGGAGGCCGCCCGAGCTCGCCAGTCGGCCAGGGCCGAGGTGCGCAGGCCCGCCAGCAAGGCCTCGTCACCGGCCACGGTGCGGGCATCGAGCAGGCCGAGCATGACCTTCAGGTCCGAGTTGGCCATCCGCCGCGCCTGCGCGGGAGTACGCACGCTGTGGTCCAGCCGCAACCCGGAGTCCCACACCGGGTACCAGATCTGATCAGCCAGGGCCGTCACCTCTACCCCGGGGCTGTGCAACAGCACGAGGTCGACGTCGCTCCCGGGGGAAAGCTCGCGACGGCCGTAGCCGCCGACTGCCACCAGCGCTACCCCTCGGGTGGGCGCACCGGCCGCTGCGAACAGCGAACCCAGCCAGTCGTCGGTCAGGTCCGACAGGGCCGCCCGTCGGTCAGCTGGTTGCGACCAGGGTGCGGCCAGCAACTCCTGCCGGGCGACCCGGAACGCGGCCGGTTCGAGAGTGTCCACGATCACGTGGGGCTCCTTCTTGATTCGCCACTGGGCGTCAGCGAGCTGGGTGGGAAAGGGACGAGCGGTGGGGTCGGCACTGACGTGTCCGACCCCACCGCTCGTCGTCATACGCGTACTAGAGCGCGTCCGTGCCGCGTTCGCCGGTGCGCACCCGCACCAACTCCTCGACCGGGGTGACCCACACCTTGCCGTCACCGATCTTGCCGGTGGCGGCGGACTTGGCCACCAAACTCACCACGTCGGAGGCGTCGGCGTCGTCGACCACCACCTCGATCTTGAGCTTGGGGATCAGGTCGACGGTGTACTCAGCACCTCGGTAGACCTCCGTGTGGCCGCCCTGCCGGCCGTAGCCGGACACCTCGGTCACGGTCAGGCCGTGGATGCCGAAGGTCTGCAGCGCCTCCTTGACATCGTCGAGCTTGAAGGGCTTGATGACTGCGGTTACGAGCTTCATGCGGAAACCTCCTGCTTGTCCCTGCTGGTCACGGAACTACCGGAGAACGAACCGCCGTAGCCGTCGGTCATCTCGTAGGCAGTCTCGGCGTGCTCGTTGACGTCGACGCCGGCCTGCTCGACGTCCCGGTCAACCCGGAAGCCGATCGTCTTGTTGAGCAGGAAGCCGATGATGAAGGTGAGCACCAGGCTGTAGGCCAGCACCGCAACGATCGCGACGCTCTGCTTGCCCAGCAGACCGAACCCGCCGCCGTAGAACAACCCGGTGACACCGGCCGGTGCCTCTTCGGTGGCAACCAGACCGATCATGAGGCAGCCGACGATACCGCCGACGAGGTGCACGCCGACCACGTCAAGGGAGTCGTCGTAGCCGAACCGGTACTTCAGGCCGACCGCCAAGGCGCACAGCACACCTGCGGCGACACCGATGGCGAGGGCACCGAGGATGTTGACCGAGGCACACGCCGGGGTGATGGCGACCAAACCGGCCACCACACCTGACGCGGCGCCCAGCGACGTCGCGTGACCATCGCGGATGCGCTCCGTGAGCATCCACGCCAGCGAGGAGGCCGCTGTCGCCACGACCGTCATCATGAAGGCGATCCCGGCAGTACCGTTGGCGGCCAGGGCCGAGCCGGCGTTGAAGCCGAACCAGCCGAACCACAGCAGGCCGGCACCGAGCATCACAAAGGGCAGGTTGTGCGGACGGAAGGCGGTCTTGCCGAAGCCGACTCGCTTGCCGAGCACGATGGCGAGCGCCAGGCCGGCGGCACCGGCGTTGATGTGGACCGCCGTTCCACCGGCGAAGTCGATCGCGCCGAGCTTGTTGGCGATCCAGCCGCCGGTGTAGTCGTCACCGTCAAAGGCGAACACCCAGTGCGCGACCGGGAAGTAGACCAAGGTGGCCCAGATGCCCGCGAAGATCATCCAGGTGCCGAACTTGGCCCGATCGGCGATCGCTCCCGAGATGAGCGCCACCGTGATGATCGCGAACATGGCCTGGAAGGCCACGAACACCATCGTCGGGATGGTTCCGCTGATCGCGTCCTCGCTCATCAGGCCCTTGAGCCCGAGGAACTCGGTCGGGTCGCCGAGCAGACCCAACCCGCCGACGCTGTTGCCGAATGCGAATGAGTAGCCGTACAGGACCCAGAGGACTGCGATCAGGGCCATGGCCCCGAAACTCATCATCATCATGTTCAGAACGCTCTTCATGCGGACCATGCCGCCATAGAAGAACGCCACGGCCGGTGTCATCAACAACACCAAGGCCGTGCTCATGAGGACCCAGGCGGTATCCCCAGTATCGATTTCCGGCATCGTGTTTTCCTCTCGATCGTTGCCGTGGACGAGTAGAGAGTCCCCCGCCGATGTTGCGCGGCGCCGCCGTCGTTGTTTCGCGCCGGTGACTTAGGCCCGTTTCATGTTGCGATTGTGTTACGGCGGCAGTCGGCGCTGCAGCACCCACCGGGCCCGCGCTGCAGCGCCGCGGCGGTTCAGTCCAGGAGAGCGTCGACGAACTCGGCGGGCTCGAACGGCGCGATGTCGTCGGGGCCCTCACCCAGGCCGACGAGCTTCACCGGCACCCCGAGTTCGCGCTGCACCGCCACCACGATGCCGCCCTTGGCCGTGCCGTCGAGTTTGGTCAGCACGATGCCGGTCACATCCACCACCTCGGCGAACACCCGCGCCTGCGTCAAGCCGTTCTGGCCGGTCGTGGCGTCGAGCACCAACAACACCTCGGAGACCGGTGCCTGCTTCTCCACGACCCGCTTGACCTTGCCCAACTCATCCATGAGGCCGACCTTCGTGTGCAGCCGACCCGCGGTGTCGATGATCACCGCGTCGGCGGCCTCGTCCACCGCATCCTTGACCGCGTCGAACGCGACCGCGGCCGGATCCGAACCCTCCGGCCCCACCACCACCGTGGCCCCCACCCGGTCGCCCCAGGTCTGCAACTGCTGTGAGGCGGCAGCGCGGAAGGTGTCGGCCGCCCCCAACACGACGGAGCGGTCCTCGGCCACGAGTAGCCGGGCGATCTTGCCGGTGGTGGTCGTCTTTCCCGTGCCGTTGACCCCCACCATCAACAGCACCGCGGGGCCACCCTCACGCCGGGTGATCAGCACACGGTCCAGGTCAGGGTCTACCAGGGCGATCAGTTCCTCACGCAGCATCGCCTTGACCTCCGCAGGGTCGGACGTGCCCTCGACACGCACCCTCGTGCGCAGCTTCTCGACCAACTCCTGCGAGGGCGCGACGCCGAGGTCGCTCAGGATCAGCGTGTCCTCGATCTCCTCCCAGGCGGCCTCGTCGAGCTGGTCCGAGGACAGCAGTAGCAGCAGGGCCTTGCCCAGCGCCGAGTTCGACTTGGCCAGCCGCGCCTTGAGGCGCACCCATCGGCCGGCGACGGGTGCCGGGGCCTCCAGGGTCGGTGCGACAGGCGCCTCGACCACCTCAGCTTCGACGACTTCGGCTTCGACGGTCTCACCCGGCTCGAGCACCGCTGTGCCGGCGCCGGGCAAGCCGACGTCCTGCACCCCGCGTCGTTGTGTGTC
>JAUPKO010000195.1 GCA_030837395.1 Actinomycetota bacterium
CTTGGACACACGGGATGTCCGAGTTCCTCTGCACGTCACTACGAACGTGCAGGTCGCTGTGTAGTCGAACTCGGACGTTGACAGCCTTACCGACGGCGATTGTGGATCATGTTGGGAAAGGTTCGTTTCCCAACATGATCTATTTGGACCGAACGGAGACCGCTGTCATCAAGTGCACTCATTGGTGTCGCATGGTTACCGATCCGTTACTTTGGGCGTATGACGATCGCAGCGGCTGCGGCGCTGGTCCCCGACCGCGTCCCCATGCAGAAGGTTCTCCACTCCGACAGCGGCAACAAGCAGCAGTGGGGGTATGACGAGGGGGCCCGCACGGCCTACATCATCTTCGCGAAACCCGGGACACAGGTCGCCCTGTACTCCTACTCGAACGTTCCCTTCGCCGTAGCGAAGGCCGTGAGATCGTCGTCGGACGACAGCCAGACCCTCGACGACTTGCTGGTCAAGGACCCCGGCAGCTACCCGTACGCGAGGCTCTACCCGCTGGCCTGATCCGCAGGAGGCCTGACGCTCGAGGTTGTGGTGGGCGGGACCCGCCGGGCGTCGGAATAGTGCTCGGTCGACCAGGCACACCGGACGGCGTCCATCCAGGTGGTGCCCATCGGCTGGAGGTGTGGCAGCTGGATGTCGCAGACGGTGGCCAGCATCGTCAGGACCCGTCCGTCGACCGGGTCCTGACAGGGACGCAGGCGGTCGGTCAGGAGCGGGTCGGCGCAGCCTGCGCCGTGCAGCAGGGCCAGGCACCGGGCGGCCTGCAGCAGCGGGCGGGCAGGGGCCGGCACACCGAAGGTGACCGGTCTGGTCCGGTAGGCCGGGTCGAGGGACCGTGCCGTCGCCGGGTCCAGGTGACGGCGCAGGAGCCGTTCAGGAGTGTTGGCCGGCAAGGTCACCGTCGCCGCGTCGTGGGCCAGCCCATCGATCGTGATGGTGGGCAGCAGCGCCGGCCACACCTCGGTGATGAGGATGACCACCAGCGCCGCGGCGTGCCGTGGACTGCTCACCCGGGACCGGATCCGGTCGACGATCTGCGCGGTCACCGGCCGTGTGGTCATCCCGGGCCCGGCGCGGTGCACCAGGTCCGGCACGGACAGGCGTAGTCCGTGGTGGGCGAACCCGCAGGCCGCGCCGTCCAGAGCCGCGGCCGTGGTCTGCTGGTCGGGACTGTGCAGCACCAGGGCGGCCAGGAACGCCCGCAGGCCGTCGTAGTCCAGCCACACCGGCCAGTCGAACCGCAGCAGCCAGTCCATGGACGAGCCGGGCGCCGGCGGAGGCTCGGTGCGCAGCGCCTGCTCGGACAGCAACGCCTGCTCGTCCAGCCAGGCCCGGGTCAGCCGCTCACCCCTGGCCCGGGCCTGAACGCGGTCCGCGAACGCGGTCCGCCGGTCCGCGCGTTCGGCCGCACGGACGGTGCCCGGATGGTCCTGCTCGAGCACGCGGGCAGGGCCGGCGTCCGGCAGCACCGCGGTGACCTTGGTGACCACCTGGTGGGGCGTGTAGGTCAGGAACGCGGTGATCGAGGGGTGCAGCTGGACCAGATAGGTGTGGCAGACCATCACCAGGCCCGCGCCGGCGGTGCGGGCGAGGTCGGTCATCATCTGCCAGGCTGCCAGCGTCAGCAGATGCGCCCGCAGCACCACCAGGTGCGTGACCTGCTGAGCGTGAGCCCACGCCGCAGCCGGCCCCCGTACTGTCTCGCGCTGCTCGTACGGCTGCAGCACCGGGCTGTGGCCCAGGGCCACGAGCACGTCCGCGGCCAGCACCATGGTGCTGCGGTATCCCGGGGTCGGATGGACCACGACGTAGCCGCGCTCCAGGTCGTGCGTGGTCAGCAGGGCGCGCGTCAGCGTGGCGTCGTCGTCCGCGTCGACCAGGACCTGCAGCGGCCCGGGTGCGCAGGTCACGTCAGGTGGCCGCCGAGGCGGCTGAACACCCAGCCCAGCACGTCCTCGTCCGGCGTCGCCCGGCCCAGACGGGCCAGCCCGGTCGCCACATGGGCGGTGATCTTCGCCCAGGCCCGGAAGTTCCCGTGCCCCGCATGAGCATCGGCGAACGCGATCACGTTCGGGTCCGCCGCCGCCCAGACCGGGTGGAATGCGGGGACGACCTGCAGGACCTGCTCGCGGGTCAGCCGGCGGAACTCCTGCCACAGGTAGACCCGGCTGGACAGCATGGGCTCGCGGCGCAGCACCCGGTAGCAGTCCCCGCCCCCGACGAAGACGAGGGCGAAGTCGGTTCCTGGGTCGTCCCACAGGTGTCGCCAGAACTCGAAGCACTCCCGCGACAGCCACTGCGCCTCGTCGCACACCAGCATCCGAAACCGCTCGGCCAGCACCGTCTTGAGCAGGGTGTCGAACTCCGTGGGTCGGCTCGGCGGCGGCCCTGCCAGACCCAGGACGTCGAACAGGGTGTGGCGGATGTAGCGGGGCGTGGGCCGAGACCGGAACTGCACCCGGCACACGTCCTGGGGGTCCAGACCGGGTGCCAGTGACCGCAGCGACGCGTTCACCGACAGCGTCTTGCCCAGCCCGGCGTCCCCGTGCACGCACATCATCGCCCTGGCCTCAATGACGTCGGCCAGGTTGTCCCGCACCGTCAGCAGCGCCTCGGTGGCCACGATGTTCGCCCCCGCCAGCTGCAGGTAGTGGTCCGCCCGCTCCTCCAACCCAGCCCACGAGCTCACCGGTCGCCCTCCGCCATGTCGCTGTGCGCCGAGGCCTCGCCCGTGCCCGAGCCGTCGTCCTGCTGGCCCGTCTCGCCCGGCGCCGGGGCTGCCGCAGCCGCTGAGTCCGTGCGGGGCAGGACCCAGCCCGGTGCCGGTGGCCCGGGCAGCAGCAGTCGCGGCCGGGCCAGCCGCGCCAGGTCCTCATCGGTGCCGTCGGCCAGTTCGCCCTCTGCCTCCGCGCGGGTCAGGGTCCGCAGCGGCCGGGCCGGCTCGGGTGCGGTGGAGGCGGCGTACCGCTCCCGCCGGGTGCGCTCGACCGCCCGCAGGTCCGCCGCCAGCCGGCCAGCCTTGGCCCGGCGGGTCCGGCGCACCGCGGCGATCAGCTCCGGGTCGGCCTGGTCGGACAGCACCGCCGGCCCCAGGTGCGCGCCGGTGCCGGCGTCGAAGACCTCGACGTCGTGCTCGTGGTGGGGCATGTACCGCAGCCGCACCGATCGGCCCACCTGCCCGGTCATCCACGCCCCGACGTACCAGCGGTGCCGCCAGGACACCCCCTTCGTGGTGATTTTCCGGGGCTTGCCGTCGTCCTCCAGGGTGAACAACCGCAGGTCAACGGCCGGGACCGTGGTCAGCGGGGTCGGGTCGTCCAGCCAGGCCTGCAGCGGGGTGCGCCCCTCCAGCACAGGCATCGTGTGCTCGGTGTTCCACCAGCCCACCCAGCTCAGCAGCTCGGTCACGAACGCCTCGTACCGCAGCGCCGGAGCGTCGACGTCGGCCGGACGCCGGTTAGCCAGCGTCGGGGCGTGCGTGTAGCGGGGCAGCTGCGGGAAGAACATCTTCTCCGCCGCGGCGTTCAGACCCTCGACTGTGCCCTTCAGGTGCGGGGTGTACCCCGGCAGGTCCTCCACCCGGACGGCGAACACCCCCGTCGCCGCGGTCACCGTGGCGGACAGGAAGTCCTTGCCCCGGTCCACCCGCACCCGTTCCGGCAGCCCGCCCGGCGGCCCGTACGGCGCGTCCAGGGTGATCGCTACCCGCAGCGTGGCCAGGATGCTCTCCCGGCTGGCTGGGCCCGCGGTCACCGCCACCCCGGCGATCACGTTCGTGGCCACGTCGATGAACCAGGTCACCCACGGCTTGACCAGCCGCCCGGCGACGTCGACCTCGACCGGAACCTCAACGTGGTCGCCCTCCCACACCGCGTTGCGGTGGGTCGCCGGCCGCTGCAGGAACACGTCGAACTCCCGCCGGGCACCCTCGCCCTTGCGCAGGCCGGCCCGGTCCCCCGGGCTCAGCGCCCGGGCCACCGCCCGGTGCAACGCCGCCAGGCTCGGTGCAGCGGGCCCACCGGCGGCCGCGGCGTCCACCAGCTCCCGGTGCACCGCGGCGACATTGCCCCGGTAGAACGCCAACCGCCGGCGCAGGACACCATCAAGCACCACCATCGGCTGACGCTGCCGTGTCGACAGCTGCCCCGAGGCGGCCAGGTCTACCCACCGCCAGACCGTCCGCTCGCCCGCATCCAGACTGCGCGCTGCGAGCCGCACGTGCTCCGTCGTCAGCTCACCGGCCGCCCGCAAGCCCAGTAGGCGCCGTACGGCCGCCTCACGCAGCGCAGGATCCGCCACAGCACGCTCCCCGAGCACGACGCGGCGCTACAGCGCCGCGGTCCTCGGCAGCCCGGGGACGGAGATCAATCTACGAGGCAGCATCCAGGCCTCGCTGCCAGTTCCTGACAGATCCCACTGCCACCTGAGCGAAAGACGGCTTGGTCGAACGGGGGGACCACGGGCGCCCCCAACGAGGCAGCGCCCGAGGAGTACGCACCTCTCACTGCCAACTCGCGACAGATCCTGACTGCCATCTGAGTGAGAGACCACTGCCACCCTCGCGAAAGTTCTCAAGAGCTCACTGCCATCGACGCGCGAGTTCTCACCTGACGGGACGACCCACCCCTCCTCTATATCGTCCAGTACATCGTTTAACGTTGTAGACGATAACGTAAAACGATATGATGGACGTTAAGTGGGGTAGGTTGATTCGGCGTGAGCCGGGAGAGTGGGTGCGTGATGGGTGAGCAGGGCGACGGCGCGCAGGTACAGGGCGCAGATGGCGCCGGTCCCGTGGCCGGTGGCGCGAGGGCGGATCGGTGCCAGTACCCGGGCTGCACCCGGCCGGTGCTGGCGGTGTCAGGGCGGGGCCGCCCGCCGCGTTACTGCGGCGAGACGGTGCTGGGCACCGTTCACAACCGGGGAAACGCCTTGACCCGGCGCACCCAGCTGGCGCGGGTCGGGGTGGACGCCGAACGGGCAGTGTCCGAGCCGGTGACCGTGGCCCGGGCAACCGCCGGCGACCTGGTGAGCCGGGTCGAGCAAGCGGGGCGCGAGCTGGGCCAACTCGGAGACCGGCTGGTCGAGGCACTGCGCACAATGGACTCCCCCGAGCAGGCCGCCGCCCAAGCCGCAGCCGCGACCGAGACCGCCCGAGCCCAGGCCGCCGCCGCCCGCGCTGATGCCGCGGCCGCGCAGTTCCGGGCCGACCAGGCTGCGGCCGAGGTCTCCCAAGCGGTCGCGGACGCTCAGGACGCCGACGCCGAGGCCGCCGCCGCCCGCTACGAGGCCACTCAGGCCACCGCCACGGCGACCGCCGCCAGCAAGGCCCTGACCGAGGAGCAGCTCGCCCACGCGGCCACCCGGCAAGCCCTGACCGACCAGACCACTCGCCGCGAGCAGGCCGAGACAGAGGCCGCCCGCCACCGCGACGCCGTCACCACGCTCGCCCTCGAACGGGACCAGGCCCACGCCCAGACCCTCGCCCTGCAGGGCGAACTGACACAGGCCCGCGCCGACGCCGCGACCGCAGCCACTACCGCGGCGGACCGGGAAACCGCCCTGACTCGTCAGATCGCACAGCTCTCCGGCGACTTGACGGCCGCACGGGCCCAGATCGACCAGCTCCACGCCGACCTGCGTGCGGCTGATTCCGCCACTGCGACGGCCACGGCGCGGGCCGACCGAGCTGAGGCCGACGCAGCCCGCCACGCCGCCACCGTGGCTGACCTTCGTGCCGATCTGGTCACCGTTCGGCAGACCCTCGACGCCACCCGCACGGACATGGCTGACCACCGAGCCGCCGCCGCAGCGGCTGCAGCCCGTGCTGACGCCGAGTTGGCCGCAGCCCGCGCCGACGTTGCCACTGCCCACACCCAGATCGA
>JAUPKO010000016.1 GCA_030837395.1 Actinomycetota bacterium
CCCGGGCGTGCAGATCGCGCAGGTAGGCCAGGGACGAGAATCCGGTACCGAAGTCATCCACCGAGATCTCCACGCCCTCGGCGTGCAACTGCCCCAACAGGTCCCTGGCCAGGCCCGGATCGGTCAGAAACGAATCCTCCGTGACCTCCACCCCGAGCGCCCCGCGCGGCAACCCGGTCCCGCGCACCAGGGTTTGCAGATACGGCAACACGGACCCGCTGAGAAGTTCCGGCGGTGCGATGTTGACTGCGACGTGCCAGGTGTGGCCCAGGTCGTGCCATTGCCGGGCCTGCGCCACTGCTCGGCACAACACGAATTCGGTGAGCGTGGGCATCAGCCCGGCCCGCCGGGCGGTGGGCAGGAACACTGCAGGCGGCCGGATGCCGTGCACTGGGTGGTTCCACCGGACCAACGCCTCCAAGCCCACGATGCGGCGAGTCGCGGCGTCCACCTGCGGCTGGAACCACACCTCGATCTGGTCGTTGGCCAAGGCGTGCCGCAGCGCCTCGGCATTCCGGAGTTGGTGGCGCGAGCTGTCATCGGATGCCGCGTCGTAGAGGCAGACACCCACCCGGTCGGCCTTCGCCTGGTACATCGCCGCGGACGACCGCCGCAGCAACTCGGCAGACGATTCCTGGGGCATGTCGTCGGGCACCCCGATCGCCACCCCCACTGACACGTTCAGAGCGATCTCGACTCCCTCGGCACGGAAGGGTTCCCCCAATGCCTGACGGATGCTCTCGGCCGCGGCCAACACCTCAGCCGGGTCGTCCTGCCCGAGCGCCACGACGAAGCAGTCACCCTCGAAGCGACCGACGAGGACGTTCGGCGGCACGCTCTCTCGCAGCCGGAGGGCAAACAACTGGAGCACGGCATCACCGGCGCCGTGGCCGATCGACTCGTTGACATCCCGGAAGGAGTCGATGCCGAGCAGCAGCAGGGACCGCGGCGAGCCTTCGGACTGGCGGTCCAGTGTGGCCAGGATGCCTCGCCGATTGGGCAGACCGGTGAGGTCGTCGCTGACGGACATTCGGTAGGCCTCGGTAGCGGTACTGGCCCGCCGCAGGGCGATTGCGACCCGAGCAGCCACCGCTGCCAGGGTCAACAGCGGCAGCACCTTCAGGTATACCTCAAGCCCCGGCGGATGGGGGATGGCCAGGACGGCCACGGCAATGGCGCCGGCAGTGAGCAGCGTGGCTCCGCCAAACCGCATCCTGGGAGTCTCGGTTACCGGGGGCCTGGGCAGACACGCCCCCTGGGCGATCAGCACGATGGCGAGTCCCCAGGCCAGGTTCATGGCCAGCGTGAAGTCGTACTGCCCGGCAGCCAGGCGCGAGGCGAAGGCTGCGTCGGCCAGCGCCCACACCGCGAACCCCGCCACCAACAGCGCCGTGCGCACCGAGGCCGACCGCTGTCGCAGACCCACCTGGACGATGGTCAGAACCATGAGCAGCAGATCGCATAGCGGGTACAGCAGCGCCAACAGTAGCGGCACCCCCACCTCGTCGACGCTGGCGGCGACCGGCAACAACACGAGCACGGCGGCCAGGCACCCGGCACCGCCTCCCATGATCACCGCCTCCAACCAGACGGCACGCGACGACCCCTTGGTGCCGTGTGCATCGAGCAGGAGGAATCCCCCGAAACCCAGGTAGGCCGCCAGGAACAGCCACTCACCCGGCGACAGCGGGAGCTGCACGACCGCTGGATCGGTCGTGGTCGCAATCACGACCACGCCGGCGAACCACAACCCGGTCCCGACCGCGAGCGCCACCATCGAGGCCCGCCGGGCCGGCCGCTGCCAGGCAACGGTCAGCACGCGCACTGTGACCGTTGCCACGAGTACGACCTGCCACACCTCGGCAGTTGTCTGTGCCAGCGTGGACCCACCCTGATCGGCCCAAGCCTGGGTCGTGCCGAAGACGCCGAACGCGACCCACATGGCGGTGCCGGGCTTGGGGCGCCACCGGCCACCTACCTCCCGCCGCCCACCGGATAGCGTCGTCACTGCACCTCCCGTGGGACATCGGACTTCAGCCTATCGGGGAGCGCCCGGTGCCAGCATCGCCATCCGGCCTCGGAAGTACTACCGTCACCACATGGCCGTCTACTCGTCACAAGTCCCGCTCGGCACATCGCTGCCCGAGCAAACCCTTCCGGACATTACAGGGCAGGCTCACTTTCTGCCCGATCTTCGCGGTGAGGGGGTCCTGGTCGTTGTCTTCGCCGCCAACCATTGCCCGTACGTGCGCCACATCGAGGAGGCCGTGGGCGACCTCGCCACGAGCTACGCCGGACATCCGGTGGCGTGGGCGGCGATCTGCAGCAACGACGTGGTCGCCTACCCCGACGACGACCTCCCGGGCCTTGCCGATCAAGCGGCCAGGGCCGGTTGGCCGTTCCCGTATCTGGTCGATCGCGACCAGACGGTGGCGCGCGAGTTCGGCGCGGTGTGCACGCCGGACTTCTTCGCCTATGACATCAACGGCCGGCTCGGCTATCGAGGGGCCTTCGACGAGTCGAGCCCGGGCAACGGCGTGCCGGCCTCCGGCGATCTGCTGCGGGGCGCCCTGGACTTGCTACTGGCGACCAAGCCGGTACCTGAGCCGCACCGCCCCAGCATGGGCTGCAGTATCAAGTGGAAGCAGTGACAGTGGTCAGTCTCGGCCGGTGTCGCCACCAG
>JAUPKO010000017.1 GCA_030837395.1 Actinomycetota bacterium
ACATCTCTCCGCTGGCCCTCGATCTTGCCCGTGCGCGCCTCGGACCGGAGCAGGCCGCGCGGGTCGCGTGGGTGGATGCTGACCTCCTCACCTGGGCACCCACCCGCACCTACGACGTGTGGCACGACCGCGCTGTGCTGCACTTCATGACGGCCGACGACGACCGTGCCGCCTACCGCCGTGCCCTGCTGGCCGCCACCGCCCCCGGCTCGATCGCGGTTTTCGGCGTGTTCGGCCCGGCTGGCCCCGAGGCATGCTCAGGTCTGCCGACCCGGCGGTACAGCGCCGAGGACCTCGCGGACTTCCTCGGAGCCGACTTCACGTTGCTGGGCAGCGAACTGCGCATCCACCGCACCCCCGCCGGCGCCGACCAACAGTTCCTCTGGGCTCGCGCGATGCGTCGCTAGGTCCAACTCCGCCGATGGTCCGGCCGACGGCGCACGTCCTGCATCGAACTCGTTCGGCGTCAATGTCGGCGCCGACGCGCCGCACCCGACCCTGTCGTGGCCAACAACACCCGGATCACCCGGCTCGTCACGGCCGTCGGAGCATCATCTCCACGGAATCGGCCACTACCTCGGCCCCATCCCGGGTTGGCACGCTCGCTGCCAAGTGCCGGGCGCGATGCTGAATCTCAGGCTGCACCATGCGCCCGAGGGCCTCGGCCACCCCCGCCGCGGAGAGACCATCAAGCCTGAGCCGCACCCCGACTCGTAAATACTCGACCCTCGCCGCGTTCAGCAACTGCTCCCCGCCGAAGGGCACCACCACCAGGGGTGTACCTGAGCGCAGCGCCTCGTTGACCGAGTTGTTGCCGCCGTGACTGATCATCACCGGCACCCTGTCGAGCAGTTCCAACTGTGGTGCGAACGGCACGACGATATCGCCCGAATCGGCCATGGCGGCAACCGCCGGAGCAGCCGTCCCAGCCGCCACCACAGCCCTCATCCCCGCGAGGTGAACTCCGCCGATGAGTTCCCGGAACACCTCGGGGTGCTCGTTGAACACGGTGCCCAACGACACGTACACCCACGGCCGATCATCTCCCCGACCTGATCCGCCGCACTCGAACCGGTGCCACGGAAAGCCCGTCCGAACGGCGCTGCGCCGACCGACGCACGGGCCCGCCCACAGCAGCGGACCGTCACCCTGCCCCGCCAAACCGGGACGTGGTGGTTCGAACTCCTCAAAGGTGGTCAACACGTTCAGGCCCCTCGCGTACGGCCGCATCAGCAGGCCTGGGGCCACGGGATCGAGGCCCAACCGCCGCCGCGCCGCGGCCACCCGCCGATCCACCAGATCGATGCCCCGGGCCAATCGGGCGGCGGCCTGCGGCCCCGGTTCGCCCAGCACCTCGGCCGGATCGCTCATCTCCGGTGAGGGGAACGGCAAACCGCTGTGGAACACCGCCACGTGGGAAATGTCGAGCGCATCTGCCGCGAGCCAGGCACCGAAGTGCGAGAAGTCGGCGACCACCACATCTGCCGGTCCGTCGGCCATGGCCCGCAGCAGCCTCCGGGCATCTTGCAGGGCGCCCGCTGAGAAGAAATCCAAGGCTGCGAGGGTCTCCGCCGAGCCGCGGGAGCGGGCGATCCGCGACGCCCGAACAAGCGCGCCGGGTCCGGCTCCCAGCGGCAGGGGCCGAAAGCCGTCCGCCGCAAGGTTGGTCATGATCAGGCGGGCGACACGCACCTCCTGCGGCAGCGGGAATACCTTCGGCAGGACCGGAACGCGCGCGACCGCGAAGGCGATCGCATGGCCCCGGTCGCGCAGTTCCCGACCGATCGCACGCAGCGCCTGGGTGTGACCTACCGTCGGATGAGCTGCCATCAGCACCCGCATGTGACCACCTCCTGAACCCCCAACGTAGCCCGGCCTGGCACCACCGCAGACCGAGCGCCCGACACGTGGGACACCGGGATCCCCGCTCGGAGGGCTGCTGAGGCTCGACAACCTGCGGGCTGTCTGCGGCCCCCGGGATCCCCGCTGGCGTTCACCCTGCGCGAAGCGGGGAAGTGCCACGCGCGTGCCCGCGTTGTGGGGACGATGCCCAGCGCCCCATGAGGGTTTACAGTCATCCCCAAGGATCACCCCGGCCCCGCGCCGGCCGTACGCAGGGAGCTTGCCAATGTTCGAACGGTTCACCGACCGCGCCCGTCGTGTCGTCGTGCTCGCCCAGGAAGAGGCGCGCATGCTCAACCACAACTACATCGGCACCGAGCACATCCTCCTCGGGCTGATCCACGAGGGCGAGGGCGTCGCCGCCAAGGCGCTGGAGTCCCTCGGCATCTCGCTGGAGGCGGTGCGCTCCCAAGTCGAGGAGATCATCGGCCAGGGGCAGCAGGCCCCATCCGGGCACATCCCCTTCACTCCGCGGGCCAAGAAGGTCCTCGAGCTCTCGCTGCGCGAGGCGCTGCAACTGGGCCACAACTACATCGGAACCGAGCACATCCTGCTCGGGCTGATCCGCGAGGGCGAGGGCGTCGCCGCGCAGGTACTGGTCAAGCTCGGCGCCGACCTCAACCGCGTGCGCCAGCAGGTGATCCAGCTGCTCGCCGGCTACCAGGGCAAGGAGCCCGCCGCGGCCGGTGGCCCGGCCGAGGGCACCCCGAGCACGTCCC
>JAUPKO010000196.1 GCA_030837395.1 Actinomycetota bacterium
ATCCGGCTACCGGGTCACTCTGACGTTCAACCTCATGCTCACCGAACCAGCGACGCCGAACCAGCCGCGCGGACCGGCCGACGAGGTTTCCCGCTACCTCATCGAGCACTTCACCTCGCCGGTGACGAGCACGTACGTGGGCGAGGATCCCCGTGAGCCGATCCGGTTGGCCTTCCTGCTGGACCACGAATACACCCAGGCGGGGCTGAGTTCCGGCCGCTTCAAAGGCGCCGACGTCAATCGGGTGGCATTACTTCGGGACGCGGCCGAGCGGGCCGACTGCGAAACCGTGTTCGCCCTGGCCGAGGTCCAGGAGAGTTGCAGCGCGATTCCGAAGGGTGCGACGTGGCACTACGACTGCTACGGCGGCGGGTACTACGGCGGGGGCCAGCCCGACCCTGCTGGTGACTCCACCGAGGTCAATGTCGATGACTACGATCTCGGCTCCCCAAACCATCGCGCGATGACGCTCGGCTGGTGGGTGGGAGCCGAGGGCTCCGGGGCCGAGCCGATCAATCTGGATCTGCTCCGAGACGAGATATGCACCGTGACGAATTCGAACTCACTGAAACCGTATGCCTCCGCCTATCACGGCTATATGGGCAACGACGGCAACACCCTGGACAGGTGGTACCGAGGTGCCGCGGTCGTGGTGTGGCCGAAAGCGAAGTCGTTCGCGGCACGTGCCGAGGCCACCCCGACCCTGGCGCTGTCGGGCCTGCTGAGCCGCATCGTTGCCGGTGACCTGGAAGGCGCCCGTGCGGACGCTGCGTCCCTGGAACCGGTGTGGCGGCGCGTCGATCCGGCGATCCTCCCGCTTGCCGTGGACGTTGCCGTGGCCTTACGTGACCCGCAGGCTGCGCGCGTTGTGATGGAGCCGTTCGCGTTGGAGGTGCTCACAACTGAACACGCCGCGGGCCTTGCAGCACTTGCCCGCGAGTACGGCGCACCGTGGATGAACGAAGTCGTTGAGCGCTGGGGCACGGTCCGACGCCACGTGGGCGCGGGTCGTTTCGACTGGGTGGCCGACACGCTGCCAGCGCTCTGCCAAGCATTGCGCGAGTGCGATGCTTCCGCCCTTGCCGACAGTATCGGTGACCGCGTCTGGCGTTCGCTGTCGACTCACGTCAACGTCGGGGTGCGCGAGACTCGCGGCGACCAACGCAACGTCGACCTCTTCGCTTTGGGCTTGCCGCTGGCCCGGTTGTTGGAGGCGGTCTCCGATCCGGTCGGCGTGCGCATCATCGCTGAGCTGCGCACCCTCGACGACAACGTCATGGAGTTGTTGGTCGCGATTCTGCGGGCCCACCGGCCACCGGCGCGGGCTGCCATCCGCGCCATCGCCGATGACTGTTGCGAGCGTGTCACCCGACTCGTCGAGGCTCCAGTCCACACCCCCGACGACTCCACCTCGTGGACCGGTTGCGGTTGCGAGTTGTGCCTGAGACTGGCGTCCTTCCTGGCAGCGCCATCCGAACGCACCCTCACGTGGCAGTTGGCCACACCCGGTCGTGAGCACGAACAGCGCCAACTCGACGCTGCCGCCCTGCCGGTCCGGCACACCACCCGACGCCAAGGGCGCCCGTTCACGCTCGTCGTGGAGAAGACCGCATAGACATCCGACCACCTCGGGACCCCATCGGACACCTGGGGCAATGCTGGTTGTGCGGAACACCGATGCCGAGCCACTGCGCCCGTCAGTCGGGCTATCCCGGCAAACGCGCCCGTCAGTAGGCGTGTGGGGAGCGATTCGGCGCGATTACCGGACCACAGTGCGCGTTCGGCGCGATTACCGGACCACGGTGCGCGTTCGGCGCGATTACCGGACCACAGTGCGCGTTCGGCGCGATTACCGGACCACGGTGCGCATTCGGCACCGGCGGTCGGCCGTCGGCAGGATGTCGTCGAGGGGGTCGCCATGGTGCGTGCAGAACGCGCTCATGCGCCGTGCCTGACCGCCCGGGTGGGCCGTCGGACCTGCCTCGGCTACCCGCGCTCACCAGCCGATTCGGCCACGCGGCGCATGATCTCGAACCGCTCCGTCACGTCCCGCCAGGTGAAACTCAACGCATCGCCCACCTTCACCCCGCGGATGTCGTAGCGACGCTCGGACCCGAGGATCTCGTGGTCGTAGGTGTAGTCGTCCAGGATCAGCGGAATGCCCGTCTCGACCGCCTCGGCATACAGCGCGAGCATGCCCGAGTCCGCCTGCCCAGGCAGCAGGTCGAGCACCCTGGCACCCAGCAGTTCATCAGCAGTCATACGCATGTACGCCGCGGCCGCGTCGTTGACGTCGGCATACACGAAGTCCACGATGTCACCGTCCTCACTCCGCACTGCCGCAAGCAGCACGTGCGGGTCCAGGAACGAGTCGAGCATCGCCTTGCGGCGCGACTCCCGGGCCTCCGCACGTTCGCGAGCCTCCACCACGTCGGTCACGTCCTTGAGCCCGGCCACCACTCCCGCAGGCTGTCCGGCAGGGTCCGTGAACGGCCTGGCCCGTCCGGCGAACCAGCGGTACTGCCCGTCCTTCGTGCGGAACTCGAGCAACCAGCCACCAGGGGGTGACACGTCGCGGCCGTGCTCGAAGAATTCGGTCCGCTCCGGTTCCGTCGAGTTCGCGTACTCCGGCCTCATCAAGTCGGTGACAGGTCGGCCGAGCAACTCCTCGGCGGTCCATCCAAGTGCGTGGCTGACCGTCGGCGACACCCACGTCAGGCGGCGGTCGCGGTCGGCGAGGAAGACCACATCAGAGGCGTTCTCCGCCAGCAGCCGGTAGCGCCGCTCGGCCTCCTCCGTTGCCAGCTTGGCCCGCTGCGCCTCGGTGATGTCCGTCAGTTGGCACACGAAGTTGCGAACCGAGCCGTCCGCATTGCGTACGCATGACACCGCCAGAT
>JAUPKO010000197.1 GCA_030837395.1 Actinomycetota bacterium
AGTAGCTGACCTTTTCGAAGGTCGACGCCAACGCCCGCGCCTGCTGGTGGAGTTCGGCCATCGCAGGGTGCTTGACCTTCCAGCGGCCGGACATCTGCTCGACGACGAGTTTCGAATCCATCCGCACCGCAACCTCTTTGGCGCCCAGTCGGCGCGCCTCCTCCAATCCGGCGATCAGACCCCGGTATTCGGCGACGTTGTTGGTGGTGGTGCCGATCCGCTGCTTGTGTTCGGCAAGGACGGTGGCGTGGTCATCGGCCCACAGCACGCACCCGAACCCGGCGGGTCCGGGATTGCCGCGCGAGCCGCAGTCGGCCTCGATGATGACTTTCACCGGACGGATCTCACGCCCCGGGGATCCGCAGCAGGATCGCCTGGCATTCCGAACAGCGAATCACCTCGTCCTCCGGTGCCGCGGCGATGCGTGCGAGTTCCCCGCGGTCGAGTTCGATACGGCATGCGCCGCAACGGCGGCCCTGCAGCCGGCCGGCACCCACCCCGGTACTGGCGCGCTGCCGTTCGTAGAGCGCGAGCAGGTCGCTCTGCAGGTTCGCAGTCATTTCCGCACGCCGGGCGGCCTGCTCGGCGCGGCCCTGTTCGATGTCGGCCAGCGCGACATCGCGGGCTTGCTGGGCGGTGGCGAGATCGCTGTCCAGGCCGTCGACGGCCGCCTGCTCGGCTGCACGGTCGGAGTCGAGTTGCTCGCGGCGCTCCATCACCTCCAGCAGCGAGTCCTCCAGACTGGACTGACGGCGTTCCAGGGTGCCCAGCTCATGCTGAAGTTCGGAAAGCTGTTTGGAGTCGCTGATCGACCCGGAGTTCATCAGTCCGCGGTCGCGGTCCTCGCGCTGCCGAACCGCGTTGACCTCGGACTCCAGCTTGGATACCTGTGCCTCGATGTCCTCCAGGGCGATGCGGATGGCCGACAGTCGGTCGGCGGCCGCCCGCTGCGCCGCGTGCACCTCGTCATAGCGCTGCTGTTCGGGCAGATGTGCGGCGCGGTGCGCGAGCTGCGACAGCTCGGTGTCGAGCTCGGTCAACTTCAGCAGTGAATGCTGCTGCCATGCTTCAGCTTTCATTGTCCCTCCCGGGATGTTGTTCGCGGGTTCCGATGTTCCATGGGTCGGTGCGCACCGGGCAAACGCTGACCGGCAGTGAATCGCCGAACCGCGACCGAAGAAGTTCGGCGGCCTGGGCGCACCAGGGGTACTCACTTGCCCAGTGGGCTACGTCGACCAGGGCGAGGTCGCTGCCGCGGCGGTGTTCGTCGGCAGGATGGTGGCGCAGGTCGGAGGTGACGTATGCCTGCACTCCGGCGCGGCCCGCCGCAGCCAGCAGCGAGTCCCCGGCGCCGCCGGATACCGCCACCCGCGACACCGGCGCATCCGGGTCCCCGGCAGCTCGAACTCCCCAACTGGTCTGCGGCAGTGCCGAATTCACCCGCGCCACGAAGTCGGCAAAGCGCAGTGGACGGGCCAGTCGGCCGATGCGTCCGATGCCCACCCCGGCGGGCAGCGGAGCGAGACTGATCACGTCGAAGGCCGGCTCCTCGTAGGGGTGCGCGGCGCGCAGGGCTGCCAGCACACGTGCCCGGATCCGGGCGGAGGCGATCACCTCGACGCGGTCCTCAGCGACGCGTTCCACAGCACCGACGTTCCCGATTGTCGGCGAAGCGCCCTCCTCGGGCAGGAACTGGCCCGCGCCCGCAACGCTCCAACTGCAGTGCGAGTAGTCCCCGAGTTGGCCGGCGCCGGCGTCGAACAACGCCGAACGCAGTGCCTCGGCGTCCGACGGGGGAACGAACACCACCCATTTGTCCAGTGCCGGGCCGCCCGGGGCCGGATCAAGCACTGCCTCCACGTCGATTCCCAACGCCTCGGCCAGTGCGTCGGACACTCCCGGACTGGCCGCGTCGGCGTTCGTGTGCGCCGTGAACAATGCTGCGCCGCTTCGGATCAGACGGTGAATCAACGCACCCTTCGGTGTGCTGGCCGCGACCGTGTCGACGCCGCGGAGCAGCAGTGGATGGTGGGCCAACAGCAGGCCCCCGGGGGCGACGGTGTCCACCACGGCAGCGGTGGCGTCGACGGCGACGGTCACCGACTCGATCCGGTCGTCGGGATCGCCGCACACCAGTCCGACGGAGTCCCAGTCGTGAGCCAGCGCAGGCGGGTAGGCGGCGTCCAGTACTGCGATGACTTCCGACAGTCTGGGGCTCATCGCAGCACCTCGGCGATCGCCGTCACCAGCACCGGCCAGTCCGGCCGGACCGCGGCCCGCAGGTAGCCCTGACCTGTGTCCATACCGACGAACGTATCGCAGCGACGCACCGCAATCCCGTTGGCGTACAGGTGCTTCCGCATCAGTTCCGCGTCCGGGACGGTGAACAGCACAAACGGCGCCTCGCCGGGGGCCACTTCAAGTCCGAGGCCGCTCAGCGCGGCAGCCATCTCGGCCCGCAGGATCTGCAGCCGTTCCGCACCGGCCCGGGCCTGCGCCACCGCGGCCGGTTCGCAGCAGGCGGCGATGGCCTCCA
>JAUPKO010000198.1 GCA_030837395.1 Actinomycetota bacterium
GGCAGAGTTCCTGGGAGTCCACGACCGCCTCGGCCGCCTCGAGGGCCCAGCCCTTCGCCTTGCAGTACCTCACGATGTCGGACTTCTGGGTGTCAATGCTTGCCGTCTCGGCAGTCATGTGGGACAGCCTGATGTAGGCAGCAGCCCGAACGGTCGCCTTGCCTCTCGCCTTGGTCGCCATGGTTCAGGTTACCTACAGGAGCGGGGCGTGTTCCAGTAGCGAAGCCCGTCAAGCCGACGAGTTCATCTCGGATGGAAGGGTCGCCACTGTCGGGGACGGTTGCCATGGGCGCCGTCTCCAGGCGGACTCCTGCGGAACCCATACGAAGGTGATGCCCAGGTCGAGGGCCCAGGTCAGCAGCGTTCGCATCGTTGGTGGACGCCGGTAGGGAACTAGGCCGCTGCTGGTTGGCAGGTATCGGCCGCTGAACCCGACCTTGGCCCGGTGCCAGGTGAATCTGTCCATGGGTGGCTTGTAGCCGCGAACACGAAGGTCCCCCGTCCACCTGAGCTCGGCTATCGCCAACGACAGCAGATACAAGGGCTGGCGACCATCCCTGGGCGGAATCTGTCCGTGCGCGAGCCACCACGCCTCGGGTTCGGGCGGTTCCGCCTCGCAGTCTCCGACAGCCTGTAGCGGCGGCGATCCCAACTCCAACCTCAGCGCAACGGCTAGTCCGGCTTGGATCAGACGAACGGACCCCGGGTGCGAGCGTCCCTGCCGCCACGCCCGAACGGTGTCCAAGCCAAGTCCAGCACGGGCGGCCCAATCGCGCTGGGACAGATTCAGCGCCAATCGGTGGGCATCCAGATGGTCTACAAGAACCCGCTCGGCGTCGGTGACGCTTTGCGAGGTCATGATCGAAGTATAGGTCTGGTTTTGGACACTGTATTGAGGTCGACGGACCGGCACTAGTTCCTGGCGTGAATGACAACAACACAGCAGTTCAGCTAGCCGCCCGGGCGTGCGTGGCCGCCGCGGGTACCCCCTCAGATGAGGCGCTCACCCGCCTCGCCAAGGTCCTCACCCAGGCGGGTGAGGACCGATGACAGCTTCTTCGTTCCAGCTCCTCAAGGGCGACGCCCTTCAGCAACTGGGGCGTGTGCCGGATGAGTCCGTCCACGCCGTGGTCACGGACCCTCCGTATGGCTTGGCGCGGGAGACCGACATCGAGTTGCTGCTCGAGAAGTGGCTTGACCGGCGTCAATTCGTCAATGAGGCCGATGGTTACGGCGGTGCTTCGTGGGACAACTCGGTCCCGGGGCCGGAACTGTGGCGCGAGGTGTCACGGGTGCTGATGCCGGGCGGCTTCGTGCTCGCCTTCACCGCGGCACGGACAGCTCACCTCACGGGCTGCGCCCTTGCTCTCGCCGGATTCCAGATGCGGGACCTTATCCATTGGGTCTACAGCCCGGGACGCCCGACTTCGCCGAACTTGGGCAAGCAGCACGAGGACATCGCCGGGCTCCGGGAGACGCTGCGGCCGAGCCACGAGCCGATTGTGGTCGCGCGCAAGCCACGCGTGACCGGTTACACGGCCGCCGAGCATGTGGGCGAGTTCCGCGCCGGGGCGCTGGACCACGGCGGGATCCTTGGGCGAGAGGGAATCGCCACGAACTCCATGGCGGTCCACGACCTCCATTGTTCGCCGGGCGATTGTCAGTGCGGCCTCGGCGGCGAGGTCGGGGTGCCCCATGCGAGCCACATCTACCCGACGCCCGACTTGATGAGGTCGCTGGACTTCGCCAAGCCGAGCAAGGGCGAGCGACCCGTAGGCGCGGACGGCCACGGGCACGAGACCGTGAAGCCGGTGGCCTTGATGCGGGCGCTCATCGCTGGGGTGAGCCGTCCCGGCCAGGTGGTGCTTGACCCGTTCCTGGGTAGCGGCACCACCGCGGAAGCCGCCCTCCAGATGGGGCGGCACGCCGTCGGCTGCGAGATGACCCCCGCCTACTGGGATTTCATCAACCAGCGCATCACCCGCACGCAGAAAGCCGGATACCCGGTGCGTCTGGGTGCGCCGTTCGACCTCCGTTCGGCCTCCGTGACAACGGGCGATGAGGCCGGACCGTCCCCAGAGTCGCGGCGAACCGCGGCGAACCACCAACCCAACAATCCACTCGAAAGGAACGACCCCATGATGCTTGACCACTGCCGCCGCTGCGGCGAACCCCAAGACGGCGAACCTAGAGTTCCGTCGCTTACCGACGACAGAACGCCGGTGTGCTCTCCGTGCCACGACGAAGAGGCTCTCGAAGCCGAGTTCGGGACTCTGACCATCCAGCAGATGTGGGCCGCTGCCCGGGCAGGTGCCCGATGAGCCGCCTCGAGCCACTGGCCGAAGACGGCAGTGTCACCCAAGTCGACGCCGCAACCGCCTTCGTCGCCGACCATGAAGGCACCGTGCGCCACAACATCGCGCAAAGGGAGTGGTTCACCTTCACGGCCGAAGACGGGTGGCGGCCCGACCCCTATGGTGTCGCGATTCAGGAGTGTGTCGAGGAGACCCTGGACCGCCGTGCCGCCGTGGTTCCCACGGACTTGAGCAGTGTCCAGGGGAAGCGGTTCCCCGCCAGACGCAAGGCGGCCATCAGGAAGTTGGAGACCGAGGCCGCGATGGCATCGATTGCTCGCATCGCAGGAAAGAAGCGGCCCCTCCTCGTCCGAGACGCGGCACTGGACGCCTCCCCGCAACTTCTGGGGGTAAGCAACGGCCTGCTCAACCTCGCCACGGGCAAACTGGTGCGCTTCACGCCAGGCCTCATGGTGACCCGGCGCATCCCGCACGCCTACGAGCCGGAGGCGTTGTGCCCGCGGTGGGAGCGATTCCTCGAGGAGGTCCTGGGCCAGGACGCAGCGGTCCAGGAGTACATCCAGATGGTCATCGGGTACATGCTCACTGGCGAAACCACGATGCAGCAGATGTGGGTCATGACCGGGGACGGCAGCAACGGCAAGAGCACCCTCCTGCGGGTCCTGCAGGAGGTCCTGGGACCGGAGTACTCCCAGCAGGCACCTGAGAGCGTGCTCCTGGGCAAGGTGTCCCAGGGGGGTGCCACCAGTGAACTGGCACGGCTGAAGGGCGTGCGCCTGTCCGTCCTGACGGAGACGGACCACGGCCAGGCCTTCAACCAGAACCGCGTGAAGTCCCTGGTGTCCGGTGACGCCATCGCAGCCCGCAAGCTCTACCAGGAGTTCGTCGAGTTCTACCCGCAGGCCAAGTTCGTTCTGGCCACCAACCACCTCCCGCAGGTGGTGGGCAGCGACGACGGCATCTGGCGCCGGCTCATCGTCGTCCCGTTCAACCAGCGCTTCGCCGTGGGCGCGGACCCGACGCTGATGACGGACCTGCGCGACGAACTTCCGGGCATCCTCGCCTGGGCAGTTCGAGGTGCCGTCGCCTGGTATGCCCGGGGCAAGACCCTCACCCTGCCTGACGCGTTCGAGGCCAGCAGTCAGGACTACCGCCGCGAGCAGGACACCGTCTCAGCGTTCATCGCCGACGCAA
>JAUPKO010000199.1 GCA_030837395.1 Actinomycetota bacterium
CCCCAGAAGTCGTCGGCAGATACATGCCAGTTGCGATTAGGTCATCCACAACCCGCGCGACTTGATCCCGGTCATGGAGTAACCCTCTGTTGTAGGCCTCGATCACGACCCACAGGGTTCCATGGTTTCGAACCCCCAGGAGCCTGGCCTGTTCGACGGCTGCACGGTCGTCAAGAATTGCGACGAGACGACGATGATGTGCGCACGCAATGACTGCGCATTCCCCGATGTGTTCGTGTGGACCGCCACCAAGTTGGGCCTTGACCACCAGAGAGGTCAACGCCTCGTCATGAGTCAGTTCGGTGCTTTCCGCCCAGGACACCGATGCCACCGACGGGATGCTCACATGTCGACTCCGGCCGATGTCGATCTCCCGTTCGACATCGGCCGGAACCACGACGACACCGCCAGGAGCAAGCCGCGCAAGGATCCAGTCGTGACCCGCCCGGCAGAGGTGGGTGTAGCAGGTCGTGTCGGAAACCCACCCGGGTTCGTCAGCCATCGTGACCAGCGAAGGCCGTCCGAAGGTCCTCGAGCCTGGGCAGCTCCTGGTCGGGCAGATCCTGCTCAACTAGCGTTCCCCGGAGAAGTTCGATGGTGCGCACCCGGGTCAACCGACCTTGAACGAAGGCATTCAGAACTTCCGAGGTTAACCTCGGCGACAGGTATGGAGGATCTAACTCGTCGGACCACCGCACACCGAGGCGGGCATAGTCGCCGCTGCGAGGCTGGTCGTCGGATAGCTGCTGCCGAGCGTCCTGGCTGATGAGTTCTAGGTTGACGAGTTGACCCACAGTGGCAGACCAACTCAGCTTGAATGTCGCTCCGACCACCAATGCACGGTCACGGATTCCCCAGTCTCTGTGCTGATCCCACATTTGGCGGACGCCCGTCCGCGGGGCGAGAAAGTGAATCGCAAAGGAGTTGATCATGCGTTCGCTGTCCCGCGAAGCCTCGGCGTCGTAGGCATCGCCAAAGGCGTGATGACCGAGTTCATGGGCAAGCGTCATCCGTCGCCGACCTGGTGGCGCGTCCCCGTTGACCACAGCGGCACCCAGCGGTCCCATGACCTCGACAAAGCCGCCATCAGGCCCGTTCTCGCCGAGGGGACACGAAAATGTGAACAGGCCGGTCCGCTCACAGGCTTGCCCCAAATCAGCGATGGGGTGGCCCCCCAGCCCCAAGTGTTGTCGGACCGCAGCCGCCGCCCGCTCGGCCTCAGCGTGGTCCCGCGGGACTCGCAGTGTGGGAGCCGGGGCCGGCAGGGCCAGCAGACCCATGGCGGCCAAATCACGGACGTCCGATGCGAACATACCCAACTGGGTGTCGAGCAGGTGCGTCGTTGCCTGAGCGGAGGCGATATCGTTGCGACGGCTGACCACCGCGGGCACCGCCTCGGCCACGAAATACGTCAAGGGCCGACCAAGGGCTACGGCTATCTCTACGAGTTCAGGGACATTGACCTTCCGATCACCCTTTTCCAGGCGGCTGATCGCACTCCGGTCGAGCCCCACCGCCCGACCGAGCCCATCCTGGGTCATGCCCGAGTCCTCGCGTGCCCGCGCAATGCGACGACCGAGTTCGGAAGTGTCCATATGTGTGATTTTCACACACATCTGCGTTTGATAGAAATCGAGACAGCCGAACCGAGTCACCTCCGTATGCAGCCGAGGTGGTGCCAACTCGGCAGCTAGCGAGGAGATCGTGCGCGAAGGCTACGCCTATGTGATCATGCCCCGGGCACACCGCGGACAACTGAGAAGTGGGCGCCACGCCTGCACGACTACGTGCCCAGGTACGCAATCTCGGTGCCGACCAGGCGTTCGACGACGTCCTCCCGACCAAGTCGTGTGCCAGCTCAGCCACGGAACGACCGTCAGTCCGGGGTCGCGATCCGGGTGTCCAGCAGGCGCATGGGACCGGTGATCCGAGGTGTGGTCGCGCCTCCCATTCGGTCCACCAGAACGTCGGTATCGGCGCTGCTGTAGACGCACAGTTCGGCCTGGGCCGAGGCCTGGACCAGGGCGAGATTCGCCGTGGTCCGACCCGCGGCGAAGTTCACGCTTGAGGCGACCGGCATGGGCGACTGGCATCCCCAGACCCGTAGGTGGCCGGCCGCCGCAGGGGTCGCCGCGGCCACGGTCACCCACCCCGTCGTACCAGGCTGACCTGCAGCGACGCGGACCGTCTGACCCGCCCGAAGTCGCAGGCCGTCGACGCGGGTGTCGAGAAGCCGCTCGGGGATGTCGGCGCCAGTCTCGGTTGACGTGATCAGGTCGTAGAGCAGTTCCGTCGGGGCGGATGCGGTGATGCACACCTCGCCTTGGGGCGAGGCCCGCACCACCGACAACGCCGCCATCGTTGTCCCGGCAGAGAAGTTCATGTTCGACGTGGCCGGCGTCGGCATTGAGCAGTCCCACACCTTCACGTGCCCGGAGCCCGTCGGCGATGCCGCCGTCACATTGCCCCACACCGTGCGGCCCGCAGCTTCGGTCTGCACCCGCAGCACCTCCCCCGGC
>JAUPKO010000018.1 GCA_030837395.1 Actinomycetota bacterium
CATCGAGGACATTGAGGAACAGATAGAACACCGCGGGTGCGGCGACCCCCACCCGCAGGCCGCGCCGCAGCAGTGTCCTGCCCGGATCGTGGACCCGCAGGACGGGTGACCGGTGCGCGCGCACCTTTGGCGGCGGGCGCAGCGCCGCATCGGCACTCATGCGGTCATCATGGCACCCCATGAGAGCGGACGGCAGGACTGCGCGGCGGGGTGCCCGTGGTTGTGCACGCACGCCGTGGGTGGGTCGCACCTGTCAGGCTGGTGACATGGCCACCGCGCAGCAACCCGCCGAGGGAGTCGTGATCCCGGGTGCCTTCACCATCCCCGCCGTGGAGTTGGGCTGGAAGTTCTCACGTTCGTCCGGTCCCGGCGGTCAGGGCGTCAACACCACCGACTCCCGGGTCCAGTTGACTTGGGACCTGGCGCACTCCCCGACCATCCCGGCGCACTTGCGCCAACGGGCCTTGGCGCGCCTGGGTGCCCGGCTGGTGGACGGCACCATCGTGATCACGGCCTCCGAGCACCGGTCCCAATGGCAGAACCGGCGAGCCGCCGAGCAACGCCTGGCCAATCTGCTGGGGGCCGCGCTCGCCCCGCCTCCCCGCACTCGCCGCCCGACCAAGCCGAGTCGGGGCGCCAAGCAACGTCGCCTTGAGGCCAAGGCCCGCCGCGGCAGCACGAAGAGACTGCGGAAAGTAACGCGCGACGACCTCGGCTGATCCTGGCGAGTAGCAGACGACAGGCGGCTGTGGGGCGGCGCGGGTGCGCCTCAGCCGCCGGACTTGCGGCGGAACTGCCGGGTGCCGCCGGCCTTGGCGTGTTCGCCGCCGGCCTTGGCGTGGCCGTCCAGGTGCGCCTGACCGGCTTGCTCCTTGGCTTTCTTGGCGTCGAGCGCCTGCCGCATCTGCTCCTTGGGGTCGATCGCGGCAGCGTCTGCGTGGTTCTCGTCAGCGGCGCCGGGGGCGTCCGAGCCGGCTGGGGTGTTGGTCTGATCCATGACAACGACGGTATCGCGAGTCGGCCCGGTCTGGGCAGTCCCCGTCGCGTCAGCCGATCAGGTCGTTGATAGTGATCGTCGCGGTGCGGTCCTGCCCGACGCCGATTGCCGAGATGCGGCAGCCGGAGATGTCCTCCAAGAACCGCACGTAGGCGCGGGCGTTGGGCGGCAGGTCGGCCAGTTCCCGCGCTCCGGTGATGTCCGTGCCCCAGCCGGGCAGGACCTCATAGATCGGCGTGGCGTGATGGAAGTCCGTCTGGCTCACCGGCAACTCCTCGAAGCGCTGCCCGTCCACCTCGTAGCCGACACACACCGGGATCTCGTCGAAGACGCTGAGCACATCGAGCTTGGTCAGGAAGAAGTCCGTCAGACCGTTGACGCGGGAGGCATAGCGGGCGATCAACGCGTCGAACCAGCCGCAGCGACGGTCCCGCCCGGTGGTCACGCCCACCTCGCCGCCGACGGTGCGAAGAGTCTCGCCGTCGGCGTCGAACAGCTCAGTCGGGAAGGGACCGGCGCCGACGCGGGTGGTGTAGGCCTTGAGGATGCCGATCGAGCGGCTGATGCGCGTGGGACCGATGCCCGAACCGGCGCAGGCGCCACCGGCGGTGGGGTTGGACGATGTGACGAACGGGTAGGTGCCGTGGTCGATATCGAGCAAGGTGCCCTGCGATCCCTCGAGCAGCACCACCTCGCCACGGTCCAGAGCCTGATTGAGCATCAAGGTGGTGTCGGTGACGTAGGGTCGCAGCGGTTCGGCGAAGGCGAGCAACTCCTCGGTGACCCGATCGGCGTCCTGTGCGCGGCGGTTGAACACCTTGACCAGCAGTTGGTTGCGGGTATCCAGCGCCGCCTCGATCTTGTCCCGCAGAATCCCGGGGTCGAACAGGTCCTGCACACGTAGGCCGATCCGGCCGACCTTGTCCATGTAGGCCGGACCGATACCTCGGCCCGTGGTGCCGATCTTGGCCTTGCCCAGGAACCGCTCGCTGACCTTGTCGATCTCGATGTGGTACGAGGCGATCAGGTGCGCGTTGGCCGAGATGCGCAGTTGGGAGGTGTCGATTCCACGCTCATCGAGGCCGGAGAGTTCGCGCATGAGTACGACGGGGTCGATCACCACACCGTTCGCGATCACCGGCACCGTGCCTGGGCTCAGGATTCCGCTGGGCAGCAGGTGCAAGGCGTACTTCTCCTCGCCGATGACGACGGTGTGGCCGGCGTTGTTGCCCCCCTGGTAGCGCACCACGTAGTCGACTCTTCCGCCGAGCAGGTCGGTGGCCTTCCCCTTGCCCTCGTCCCCCCATTGGGCGCCGACGAGCACGATCGCAGGCATGTGGTCCCCTTCGTCGCGACGGTGCTGACCGGCACCAGGCTACGCGGTGTACGCCGCTGAACCGAGCGCCATCCCGAGGGCGCGTCCGGACAACCATGCCGCCTCCACTCGTGGCCGGGCATCGAAGGCGTCCGAGGCCAGACCGACGGTGCCGCTGGCACCGAGCAGAAATCCTCCGTCGTCGACTGGCGAGTCTGACCCCGCCGAGGCTAACGCGGCATCGCGGGCCTGCGGCGAGGTGGCCGCCGGCCTGGCGACTGCCCAGCGTTTGACTTGGGCCGCGGAGGGTGGCGACAGCCGCAGGATCCGGCACAGGGACTGCACCATCTCGGTGGTGGCGCCGGCCGGATCCAGCAGGTGTCGTGCCGCGAATTCCGGGGTGCTGTGGGCCACCAGGACCGCTGCGCCATCGCCGCGCCGATCGCCGTCGTCGGCGACGAAGGACAGCACGTCGTCATCATTGACGAAGCACCCCGCGAAGTCGTCCCAGGTGCGTTCGGGCCACTGTGCCACGAGGGCGAGAATCGGTTCGTAAGCGATTGCGGTGGCGGCCTGCCACAACGACTCCAACTCTTCCACGCGAGGGTCACGCGCGGCGCTGAGCATGGCCGTCGGCACCGGTGTCGCCAGCAACTCGATGGCTTGCGGCGCAGGCAGGCACAGCGCCAGCAGCGGAGCCCGGTCGGCCACCCGTCCGGGGGCGGCTCCCGAGCCATCACCGGTGACGATGTGGTTCACGCGCCACCCTCCCTCAACCGCAGTCACGGTGGTGGCCTCCACCGGATGCCGCACCTGAACTTCTGCCTGCGTGGCGAGGTCCTCCACCAGCGACCGCAGCCCGGTCGGGCTCGCGTATCGCATCGGACCGGTGCTGTGGCCTGTGACGCCGTCCGGTCCAGCCACCGCGAACGTGTCGGTCCACGACCGCACGAGGCCGCGGTCACGCCAGTCGTCGACCACCGTCGCGAAGTCCGGATGGCTCACAGTGAAATACGCCGCCCCGAGGTCGACCACATGCCCGGCCCAGGGTCCGTCGCGTAGGGTCCGCGCGGCCATGCGTCCGCCGATTCGCCGCCCGCGGTCGAGGACCACCACCGGACTGCCCTCCGCCCACTGGCCACACGCCGCGGCGGCGGACATCCCGGAGATGCCGCCGCCGACGACGAGTGCTGCTGCGGAGTCCGCAGCGTGGGTCACGCCATTTGAGTGCCGGCGCTGCGGAGGTCGTTGCAGGCCTCCACGACGCGCGCGGCCATGCCGTCCTCGGCTGCCCGACCCCAGCCGCGGGGGTCATACTTCTTCTTGTTGCCCACGTCACCGTCGATCTTGAGCACGCCGTCGTAGTTGGACATCATCCAACCGGCCACCGGGCGGGTGTAGGCGTACTGGGTGTCGGTGTCGACGTTCATCTTGACCACGCCGTAGTCCAGCGCCTCGCGGATCTC
>JAUPKO010000200.1 GCA_030837395.1 Actinomycetota bacterium
CCACCTGCTCATCGTCGGCACCGCCAAGTCCGGCAAGAGCGAGACGATCGGTACCATCAACGACAGCATCGCCGGGCGCTACCCGACCGTCGACGACGGGTGCGTGGTCTTCTACGACCCGCGCCGCCGCCATCTGGGCAAGATCGACGAGAAGAACCTGTTCGCCTATGTCACCAACGACGCCGAGTTCATGGACGCCATCAACCGGCTGGCCCAGACCTACGACACGGCCAGCCGGACGCTGCCGGCCGGTATCGACGCCGAGACCCGGGCGGCGCGCTCCTGGTGGAGCGGCCCGGAGGTGTTCATCCTCGTCGACGACTACCACCTCGTCGCAAACATCAATGCCGGTACCACAGCCCCCGCGATTCACCAGATGGAGAACTGGGTAGCTAATGAGCCGCTGGCGCGAGGGCTGCACTTCGTGATCGCCCGCAGCTCGGAGAACCTGGCCATCCAGGCCGTCCGCGACCCGATCATCAAACGGCTCCTCGGTGACCTGGCTCCCACGGTCATGCTCAGCGGGGATAAGTACGACGGACAGATTGCCGACGTCAAGTTCGAGCGCTTCGGAATCCCCGGCCGCGCCCGCTATATCCAGGCCGCCTTTGCGCGCAAAGACCGCATCCAGGTCGCCTGGTCGGGCGTTCTGGACGAAACCGACGATCTGTTCTCAGATTGAGCGGCCCATGAGAAAACCCCATATCCCAGGTTATGGCCGGTGGTTTGTCCCCCAACCTGAGGTAGAGTGACAACAGGCAGTGCCACCGGTGGCACAACCCAGATTGCGTACCGGTGGCCAACACGGAGGATCGGGGTTTGCTGTGGAGATGTACATGGTGCCGGCAGCGTTGCTGGCGGCGGTCAATGACACCGTCAGTAACGTGGTCACCACCGCCACCGTGGTCTCCGGTGGGGCGCCCTTGATGGTGGCCCCGCCGCCGGCCGGAAGCGACGAAGCCTCGGCCCTGGCGACGGTCAACACCACCGCCCATTCAGCAAACTTCCTGGCGGTCGCGGCGATGAACTTCCTCGAGATGGCGCGTTACGCCGGCAACATCGGCATGTGCGAAGCAGCGACCGACATGGTCGACTCCGCCAACGGAATGCAGTTCGTCTAAAAGGGGACGGCCACACCACCATGACCATGCGGGGCGGGGGAGCAGTGCACAGCGGCGACATGCCGCGGTGTGCGGTTTCGGTTGCCCGGTCGGGGTGGTGCTGAGATGTACGGACCGCCTGAAGTGATCACCGGCCGGCTGATGTCCGGTGCCGGCGCGGCCCCGATGATGGCCGCCTCGGCCCAATACACCGCCGCCGCCGCCGCATTCGAGGCCTCCATCGACCGGCTGATGGCCCAGACCATCTATCTGGGCAGCAGCTGGCTCGGCGAGGCCGCCCAGGCCATGCAAGTCACCACGGTGCGCCACCTGTCCTGGATGCGGGTGCTGCAGGCGCAACTGGTGACCGCCGCCGCCCGGACCGCCGATCAGGCCGCGGCGTTCACCACCGCCTACACCACCATGGCCCAGATGCCCGAGATCATCGAGAACCGGGTCACCACCGCGACGCTGCACGCCACCAACTTCTTGGGTGTCAACACCATCCCGATCGCCGTCCGCGAGGGCCAGTACCAAGCCATGTGGGCCCAAGACGTAGCGGTTCAATCGGCGTATTTCGCGGCCACCGTTGCCAATACCACCTTCGAACCGTTCGTCCCGCCCATGCCCATGTCGGGCCTGACGAGTTTTCCCCCGCCGGTCAACCAGGCCCTCAATGCGGCGATGTCGGCCGGAGACAAGATCCGGCTGGCCGCCAACGACGCCGCCGCACTCGCCGGCATCCTCAAAGGCCGCCTGGGCATGGTGTACGGCAACGCCGTGGACAGCGCCGTGCAGGCGCGATCCGGCGCGCGGACCGCGGAGGCGGAGGCCGCGGTGGCCCGCTACCGCGAGCATCAGGCGGAAGACCTCGCCAGCCAGCCCCAGCAGCAGGCCTCTGAGCAGATGGCCCAGCAGTTGATCCAACAGTTGCCCCAGCAGGCCGCCCAGATGGGTCAGCAGGTCACCCAGCTGCCCCAGCAGGCCGCCCAGCAGGTCACCCAGATCGGCCAGCAGTTCGGCTCGCAGATCGGCAACCTGATGAGCCAGGTCGCCCCGCAATACCAACTCGACAACCCCGGCTTCTTCGACACCCATCCGTCCTCCCCGACCCTGGACGCCCTCGCCGCCGGCGGGGTGGGCGGTGCCGGCGGGGTGGGCGGCGCTGTACCCACCGCGATGGTTCGGGTGCCCAGCCTCGGCGGCCTGTCGGGGATGTCCACCGGATTCCGCTTCCCGTCCGGATGGGACGGGGCCACCCTGGCCTCGGCGGTCACCCCGCCGCCGTCCTCGCCGGGTCTTGCCCCGACTCCGGCCGGGCGAGGGATGGGCGGGATGCCGATGCACCCGCTGCGCCGCCGCGACGACGAGGACGGCGAACCCGTCACCATCAAGCGGCCCGACACCGAGCTGTCCCCGCTGTGGGGTGCACCCCCCGAAGAGCCCGACACCGTCTCCCCGGCGGCGTTGACCCACCAGATGGAGGCTGCCCGATGAGCGGCCTCCGCCACCACCAAGACCTGCGCTCAATGCTGTTCGGAGCGCGGCGTGCCATCCCGGCGCGTGACCTAGGAGCGGCTACATCACCACCAACAGGTACACGAGATATAGGGAGTCACTGATGTCATCACCGTTCCAGATGGACGAGGGGCTGCAGGCCGGTCACGTCGCCACCTTCCAGGACATCGTCGCCCAGACGATGGCCAACAACAACTTCTTCAAGGGCACCGCCGAGTCGGCGTTGGTCGCCAACCAGGGCCGCATGTCGCAGTCCTTCCAGGTGTGGATGGAGGAACTGGTCACCCACGCGACGGTCAACAACCAGAAGCTCGAGGCGATCTCCGAGGCGCTGGGCTTCGGCGTCAAGAGCACCGCCGGCGCCGACGAGGCCAACGCCGCGCCGTTCCAGGCCCGCTAGTCCAAACCGCAACTTCGACAACAACTTAGGAGCAACGGAATCATGAGCGTCACTCACTACAACTTCGCGGCGATGCAAGAGGTCGCCACGGGTATTCACACCGGCACGGTCCGCGCCCAGAGCCTGCTCGCCGACGCGACCAGCAACGAGATGCAGATGATGGCCACCTACGAGGGCGCCCAGGCCGACACGGCCCGCGCCTGCATGGCGACCTACAAGCAGGCCGCCACCGACATGATCGAGGTGGCCAACCGCGGGCACATGTCCTACGCGGAAGGCATCTCCTCGATGATCGGGTCGGTGCACGCCCAGTCGGCCGCATTCCCCGGCTGACCCCACGCGCCCTCGCGGCGCACTTGATCTGAAGCGTCCCCGGCCCTGGACCCCCCGCAAGGCCGGGGACGTTTCGCGTCTTCCACACGTCGGATCCGCCTGTCAGCGGCCCGGTTTCATCGGCATCCGCGCCGGTAGCATCCAGCCATGGCCCGCGAACTGGTAGCCGCCGCCCACCTCAGCGTGGACGGCGCCCTGTTCTTGATGCGCCTGCTCGGCATCGACAGTCTGCCGCCTGTGCTGGCGCTGATGGACAACGTCTACTTCGCCGCCGACCAGCGCGTCGTCGACGACATCACCGTGCCAATCCTGGTGGAGCACGGCTTCATTGACCCCAAGACCGCCCGTGTGGAGCCGACGGTGGAGGCGTGGTTACGGGTCTTGGAGCGACCCGACATCGAAGTCGAACTTCGGGCCATGCAAGACGATCGGATGCGTCGGGCGGTGGTGGCCCGCCGCGGCGGCGAACATGTTCTGGCGGTGCGCCGCGATGAAGAAGTTGTCATCCAAGGCATTTGGTCGCAGGGCAACTCCCTCGACGATGTCGTCGCCGGCCCGCTGTGGGCGGCGTTGCGCCCGTCCTCCGAGCAAACCGCGCCCCCGCCGGCCGAATTCGACACCGTCACCATGACGCTTCAGCAGGCCGAGGCCCTGGCCGCACACCCGCCGGGGGACATGATCCGGGAACTGCGCGGCCAGCTCGGGGTGGACCTGCCCACCGCCCGCCTGCTCAACGAGGTCTCCCAGTACAGCGGGCAGCGGGCGGAGATCGTGATGCGCGAAAGCCGGGGCATCGAGTCGGTGCAGACGCCCGCCGGGGTGCTGGTGGCCGACACCAGCATGGGGCGGGTGATCTCCGCGGTGCGCCGCAGCGGCCAGGACTTGGCGGTCACGTTCGGGCCCGGCACCTACCCGCGTTTCAAGACCGCGATGGCCGACCTGGTCGGCCTGACCCCCAGCCGCAACTGGTTCGCCGCCAGCACCTGGTAGGCCCCTCTGTCCCGCCGGGATGATCCGTTGCCACGCCGCGGCATTCCGCTCATAGCGGACCGGTCCAGCAACCGTCGATATTGGCCGTTCGCGGCCCCGGGTTAGGGGTGTTCGGTGCGCTAGTGTGCAGGTGAGAGGCAGTAATGCGCCCGGTCAGATGCCGGGGGGCTGCTACCTAGCCCGGCATCCGCGCCGGCCAACGCGACCCGCTTAGCCGGGGAAAGGAAAGGGTATGGACGCCGAGTTCGGCCGCCATCGCTCCGAGTCCGACGATCAGCCGACGACGGTCTACGCCCC
>JAUPKO010000201.1 GCA_030837395.1 Actinomycetota bacterium
TCCGATCTTGCCGTTGCCCTGATAACCCTCGCCCGCATACGCCTGAAATGTGGGCAGCAGCGTTTCCGAATCGCCCGCCGTGAACGACTGGGAGAGGACGACGCCACCCGGCCACGACTGCGGTTCGGGTAGGGCACGGCTAGTGAACTTGTCGAGGAGTCTCACCGGCGGTCACCGAAGTCCCAGAGCAGCGCGAACGCTGCGACGGCGCCGCCTGCGGTAACAATCCCGGCGGGCGGATAGATCCACGCCAGCCCGGCGCAAACGGTGACAAGTCCGGCGATGAGGAGGACTAGCTGCAGCACGTGGGCCTCCTCAAACGAAATAGATGTCGGGTGTGATGGGCTCGCCCGCGCGGGAGAGCCACAGCCAGTGCGCCAGGGTGGCGGCGACTAGCGGGGAAATGTCGACAGTTGAATCCTTACGGGACCACTTCCAGCCGTCCCCCACCGAACGGCGAGACGAACCACCAACAGCGGCCAGAAACTCGGGTTCCCCGCGGTGGCTCAACGACTTGTCGGCGACCGCTGCGACGAGTGCGCCGCACGCCCGCACCGACTCTTTTCCGTCAACCAGCGCCAATGGCAGCCCGGCACGTTCCAACTCGGGGAGGACGCCGCCGACAGGCCCCACCGGGTCGACCGCGAACGTGTCCACGTTGTGACGTTCCGCCAAATCGGCCATGCGCTCCGGCAACCACGACGTGCCGCGGCGCCGGTCCACCAACTCGATTACACCGTTGCCGCACGCCACAATCGACGACCACGCCTGCGACGGTGCAACATCGACAGCCATCACTAACCGGCCCGACGGGCCCGCCGACCCTGCCAGCGCCGACCAGTCGGCAGCCGACAGGTCCGTGTCGGTGGTGGCACGCTCATCCCACCAGCCCAGAAACTCGCGGGCAAACTCTTCCGGCGGCATCGCCTGCCGCATCGCGCGCAACGTGTCGCGGGTGATGCGCCGATCTAGGGCTGTGTTCACCCGTGCCAGGCGGTCCATGTCATCCAGCGCGCAGCCGACAGCGGCCAGTTCGTGGCCGCAGTCCTCGCCCTGGCACACGTTCGGGTTCGGGTCGCCCCACTCCACATAGGCCAGGCGTCCGCCAGTGCCGTCACGGCCCCGATCCCGGATACCGCGCAGCACGTCGCTGTCCACCATGCCCGCCGACGAGGCGTACACCACCTGCGCGTTAGGCGTTGCTGCCATCGTCGGCAACAGGGCACCCATATGTATCTCGCGAAGCGCATAGCCCTCGTCGAGGTTGGTTTTGTTCCCGGTCAGGCCGCGGCCGCCGCCCTTAGTGCGGGCCTTGAACAGCAGCCGCCGGTCGCCGAACAGTTCGATGCACTCGTCACCGTTTCCGCGTTGGATGGATTTCACTTCGCGGTCAAGGTGCGGCGTCGACTCGATCAGTTCGATCATGTCGCGGAACGCCTCGACTGTGGTCTTGAATTCGTGCGACGACCAGGTCACCAGCCGCTCCTCAGTCAGGAACAGCCACCCAATGTTGATCATTTTCAGCGTGGCAGTTTTCAGGTTCTGCCGCGGTGCGATGATTCCCACCTCGAACGCTGAAGGCGACCCGTCGCGTTCGAAAGCAAACACCTGATCCAGCACCAGCTGCTGCTCCGGGTCGGGAGGTAGGCCAGCAAGCGCCGCCAGCTCGCCAACCTCCGGGCCAAGCGTCTGGGCGGCACCCACCAGATGGCTGAACGTCGGCTCGATGAGCGCCCTACTGTGCGCGCTTACGGTCACGGCGCGCACGCAGGTCGTCCACCGGCGAGGCTGCAACCTTTGTGCCGCGTGTGGCATCCGCCAAAGTGGCAACCAGCTGCTTCACCATCGCAGCCAACGCGCCCCCCGAATCCTGGCCTACGTCGATGCGTTCCGCGAGAACCATGCACGCCGCGCCGGCCGGCGTCGACAGCCTCTCCGCCGACTCCAGCGCGGCCCGTGTCGCATCCGCGACCAGCCCGGCAGATTCCTTCGACGGCAAAGCGACGACAGTCGCAGATGGTGACGGTGTGCGGCGCCGCTTCGGGGAACACGTTTCGCACATTGTGCGAGGCCGACCCCGACCCCTGGGCGGAAGTGCGACCCCGCATTCGCTGCACGTCCTGATCGGCATAGCTACCCCACAAGTGCAAGTTGGTCACCCACAGCGCGGACGCCCTTAGCCACGTTGCACCGTCGATGAGCGAGTGCAGTGTTGGCGTATGAGTGGTCGCCGCCCTGGCTGAGCGGGATTAGGTGGTCAATCGTCGGCCCAGCCGGATGGTTTCCGGGCAGATCCTGTCGGACACGTTTCCCACATATGTGGCAGCGCCAACCGTCCCGGGTAAACAGCGTCAGCGGGTCGACTACTTCCACCAATGCGGCCCTGAGCCGCGCCCGGCGCAGACTCATCTTCCGCTGATTCTTGTAACGGTCGCCGCCCGGAACACCACCATTCGCGCACACCACCGAACAGAAACGCGCCTTGGCTGCGGCGCGGCCCCGAACCTTCGGGGTGAAGTCTGAACCGCAACGTTCACACCGCAGAACGGGGCGCGGCCGCAGTATCCCGCGCTTGAGCTTCTCCTCCGTGGTCAGCCGGCGCCGACACGGCTGACAGCAGCCAACGGCGGCAGAGTCCTTAGTCGCCCACATTGGCGCACCGCACACGGAGCAGTTTAGGGTGGCTGATTTCGTCATGAAACCTCCCGGATGAGTGGCGGGCCCATGCCGGGAGACATAGGCCCGCCTACCCTCACGGATCAGGAGAGGGCGTGATCGCCCCCAAAGTGGGAGCGAAGTTTGGGATACAGCACGCTTGCGGGGTCTAGGACATGTGGGTCTGCCAGGTCTCGGACCCGCCCCCCGGTCACCAGCGACGCGACGGCGGCCGCGGTTGTCGTCGACGTTTGTTGTTGACGTGTCGCGCGCCTCGGGCTGCGTTGCATGTCCAGCAGGCGACTACCCAGAGGCCTTGGTTCATCGCTAGCTCGGGCGCGGTGTCGACTTCGATGAGGTGGTCGACTGTGGCTTTGAGTGGGTGTCCGACGCGCAGGTTGAGGTGGGTTTGTTTGTGGCACCAGTGGCAGCGGAGGTCTTGTTGTGTCTTGAGCCATGCTGCTGCGCTGGTGATGTAGGCGTTGGTGTGGCGTGGGTGGGTCATACGCCGTCGCCTCGTAGCGGGTTGAACAGGGTAGCCACGATGAGCAGCGGCCACCAGACGGCGGGTACTGCGCTGGTGGCTGCGATGCACACGACGGGTGCTGCCCATTGGTAGAGGCGGACGGTGTCGGTTGCTGCGGCGAGTTGGGTGTAGCCGGCTGCGAGGGTAGCGGCGAGCTGCAGTGAGGGTGCGGCGAGGGCGGCGACGGCGCCACCCCAGGGTGTGAGCAGGTTGGGGTTGGCGTCGAGGAGGTAGCGGTGGTGGTACTTCTTCGACGCCTGGATGGGGTGGGCGAGGATCCAGGCGTGGTGTTGGTCGTTGAGCGGGTCGGGTCCTGGTGTGCGCAGTGATGCGAGGACGGCGGGGACGATGAGCGCGGCGAGTAGCCACGGGGTCCAGGCGAA
>JAUPKO010000202.1 GCA_030837395.1 Actinomycetota bacterium
GCGAGACCAAGGCTGCCGCTGAGTGCCGCTGCGGCAACGAAGAACACCGCGAGATAGCTACCGAGGGCCAACGGGATCGCATTGCTTCGGTCGTCTGCGAAGCGGCCCAGGAAGACGGCCACGGCAGCGCCGCCGAGCATGGCCGGCAGGGCGGCGACCCAGGGCACTTGGCGACGCGGAGACCACCGCCTATTGCCCAACGTCAGCGTCGCCAGCGGCACCAACAGCAGCACTGTGCCGAGGGCGCAGGCGGCGGTGGCGGCCATCCGTAGGTCCGGTGCCGGGGGCGATGAGGCCGGCGGGAGGCCGACTCCTGCGCGCGACCAGTCGACCACTGCCGATAGCGTCTGCCCGCGCCACAGTATCGACAGGTGCTCGGCCCCTGCGACCTCCTGCGCCGACCGCGCGGTGCCTGCGGCGGCGTCGCCATACACTGTCCCGGCTTCGGCCCCGGGGTAGCCCGCGGTGAGCGCGATCAGCGCCGCCTCGCCGAAGCGGGCAGGTTCGGCGGCCCCCCAGAGCAACAGCAGGTTGGCTGGGGTCGCGGGCGCACCACCTGGCACCGAATCGGCGCTGGGCAGGCTGATCGCCACGGTGGCGGCAACCGTCCCGGGTGGTGCTGTCGCACCATACGCCACGACTGCGCCGGCCCCCATTGAGTGCCCGACGAGCACCGGCGGCGAGGATCCAACGCCGGGCCGGCCCGCCAGCCACGCCGCAACGACGCGCAACTCGTCGGTCAGTTGACCTTCGCCCTGCACACCCTCGGTGGCGACGACCAGTGGTTGCTCATTGGCACCATGGCCGGCGAAGTCGAGCAGCGCCACCACGAAACCGGCGTCCGCGAGCGCCAGGCCCACACCGTCCATGAGGGCCCGACTGCCGGCGAAGCCGTGGGCAACGACCGCAGAGGGGTGCGGCGCGTCGCCTGGCGGGGTCATGAGGGTGACGGGCACACCATCGACCACGGTCGACTCCTGCACGATGTTTCCGCGCGCGTCCAGCAGCACACGTCCTCCGGCGAGCACCAGGGCGATCCCGAGGACGGTGGTCAGTGCGATCCAGAACCACCCGGCGACACGCCGCGGAGCAACTGAGTAGGCGCGCTGGTCAGATGGCACGAGCCCAGGTTAGTGGGACAGGGGCCTGCCTGACCGCTACTGGACCACCGGCAGGCCGGTTGTGTCTGCGGCTTCCTGCAGGCCGCCGGCATCGACCACGTTCGTGAAGCCCAGGTCCTTCATCTGAGCCGCCGCTACCGCCGACCGATTGCCGCTGCGGCAGTACACGATGTAGGCAGAGTCCTTGGGCAGCGCACCGATCTGAGCCGCGAAGGCGCCGGATTCCACGTCGATGTTCTGAGCACCCTCAAGGTGGCCTGCGGCGTACTCCGAAGGCGTGCGCACGTCGATGACGGTTGCCTCGGCCACGTTCACGCTGGCGCTTGTGGCAGGGGAGTCGGAGGCACTGGAACTTGAGCACGCCGTCACGCCGGAGGCTCCAGCGAGCACGACGAGGGCGATGGCGGCAGATCGTTTCCACATGAGCGCAAGCATACCCCAGGGGGTATTGAGGGGCACGCAGCAACTAGGCCGGTTTCACCACATTGATCGGCTCGGGGAAGTGGCAGGCAACCTCGTGCACCGCGCCGACGGACACCAGCGCCGGTGATTCGGTCGCACAGATGTCCTGCGCCTTCCAGCACCTGGTCCGAAAGCGGCAGCCGGACGGCGGATCGGCCGGCGAGGGCGGGTCGCCGGTGAGGACGATCCGTTTTCGGCCCTCGCGGCCGGAGGGGTCTGGCACCGGCACAGCCGAGAGCAGCGCCTGCGTGTAGGGGTGCTGGGGGGCGGTGTAGATGTCTGCCTCATCGCCCACCTCCACCAGTCGCCCGAGGTACATCACGCCCACCCGATCCGAGATGTGCCGCACGATCGACAGGTCGTGTGCGATGAACAGGTACGACAGGCCGAGCTCGTTCTGCAGCTTCTCCATGAGGTTGATCACCTGAGCCTGCACGGAGACGTCCAACGCCGACACCGGCTCATCGGCCACGATGACCTTCGGGTTCAGGGCGATGCCGCGGGCGATACCCACGCGCTGCCGCTGGCCGCCGGAGAACTGGTGCGGGTAGCGGTTGATGTGTTCCGGGTTGAGCCCGACGAAATCAAGGAGATCCTTGACCTTCTGTTTGCGGTCACCCTTCGGGGCCACCTCGGGGTGGATGTCGAACGGTTCCCCCACGATGTCGCCGACCGTCATGCGGGGGTCCAGCGACGTGTAGGGATCCTGCAGCACGATTTGGATGTTGCGCCGGGCGTTGCGCAACGCCTTGCCGCGCAGCGTCGTGAGGTCCTGCCCCTGGAATAGCACCTGACCGCCGGTGGGCTTGTCCAGGGCCATCACAAGTTTGGCGACGGTGGACTTGCCACAGCCAGACTCGCCGACGATGCCCAGAGTCTCGCCCGGGTACAGGTCGAAGCTGACGCCGTCCACGGCCTGCACAGCGCCCACGCGCTTTTGGAAGACGATTCCCTTGGTGATGGGGAAGTGTCGTTGTAGGTCGCGCACCTGCAGGATCGGCTCAACCGTTGACGTCATCGCGATACACCTCCTGCCAACGGAAACAAGCAGTGTCGTGGTCGTCCGCCACTGACACCACCGGTGGGTAGGCGTCGTTGCACGAGTCCAGCGCGTAGGCGCAGCGCGGGGCGAAGTTGCAGCCCGACGGCAGGTTGGTCAACGTGGGTGGCAGGCCCGGGATCGCGTCGAGAACCGAGCCCTTGGAGTCCACCCGCGGGA
>JAUPKO010000203.1 GCA_030837395.1 Actinomycetota bacterium
ATGAAGCTGCGTGGGCTGAACGCCGCAGCGGTGCGCATTCAGGCGGCGGTCAGCGCGACCCCCTCCCCCACGGACCCGGATGCCACGGACGAGTTGGTGCGATTCGCGTGGGAGCAGATGGAGTCCGCGACGTCCTCGTCCTACAGCCGGTCGGTCATGGGCATGCCCGAGGTGTTCGACCGGTGGGTCAACCGACCCGAGAGCGTGGGAATCCCGATCGGGTTCGACCTGTTCAACAAGATCACCGGGCTGAAGGGCGCGCACCTGGGCCACCTGGTGCTTATCGCGGCACGGCCGGCGACCGGCAAGTCGACGGTGCTGGCGCAGGCGGCGGTCGCGGCGGCGAACTCCGGCGTCGGAGTGCTGTATGTGACGCTGGAGATGGTCGCCGAGGAGGTCCTCGAGCGGTGCATGGCCAACCAACTGACCACGAGCATGCGGGACCTGCGCGAGCACGGGGTCGCGCACCTGCCGACGGCGCTGAACCGGATCCGCGTTATCGACTCATCGACCACGACTTCCGACATTGCCGCGGTCATCCGGCAGTCGCGGCGCAGTCCCACTCCGATCGGGCTGGTGCTGGTCGACTACCTGCAACAGCTCACTCCCCCGGGTCGCTCCGGCGAGAACCGGCAGACCGAGGTCGCCGCCATTTCACGGTCGCTGAAGCGACTCGCGGTCGACGAGCGGGTCGCGGTTATCGCCGCGTCCCAGCTGAATCGCGCTTCTGAGGCACGAGCGGACAAGCGTCCGAGCCTGGCGGACCTGCGGGAGTCCGGCCAGCTCGAGGCCGATGCCGACGTCGTTGTCCTCATGCACCGCGATCCCGCGGAGCCGTTCGAGATCGAGTTCATCATTGCGAAGAACCGCCATGGCGCCACCGGCGGTTTCGCCGCCGAGCCGGACTTCAGTCGGTCGGTGGTGCTGGAGACGCCGGGGTCGCAGTCGCTCGCCGTATAGCGCTCCTTCTGGTCGCTCGCGGCGCCCCTCGCGTGCTCTGTCGCGGCGGGCCGTGGATGTCGGATCGCTCCGCTCGTCTTGTTTGTTGTCCCGTGCGCTCTGAAGGTCTAGGACGCAGACGGCATGCTGTAGGCGGCTATGGACGCCCAGAGAACTGGGCTGGTACCGAGGCTTGGCGCATCAACCCATGCTCGGAGTTGCTGACGTTTCCACTCATTCAGATGGGAGATCGGGTCCGAAGACGCGAGCGCCTCGTCGACGGCCAGCCCCAGGGCGGTGGTGGCGCCACCCGTGGTCTGGTCGCTGGGCAACGTCCACCGGGAGGCCATGACCACGTCTGCTCCCCTCTCCATGACAGCAGCCACCAGCCCGAGTGGTTCGGGGAATGCTTGATCCAAGCCACTGCCGCAGGCGACGAGGCCGACATTCGGAGGCAGCGACCACATCCCGGCGTCGCCGTTCCCAGCCGACTCGGCGAGGAGATCATGGGCGGCAAGCGGGCGCCCACCCGATACGGATCGTGTCGCGCCCGGAACCGCCGCGTGGTCGCTGAGCATGATTCCTGCAGCACTGGCGTCTTCAGCTGCCGGAAGGCAGTGACCGAAGAAGGTCAGCCTGCGGGGCTGTTGGGTCAGCAAGTGCGCTTTCAGCATCTCCCGGTCGACGAACTCCTGCGGGAACCATGGGGCGGTTCCAATGCGCCTCTCCCACGCCGACACCGACTCGGTCGGAAGCACCCGTCCTAGGCGCGTCACGGGGTCAACGACGAAGACAGCCTCGCTGTAGTACTCGCGACCGGGCGGACGAAAGGCACCCACGACTGTTGCGGGTACGGCCATGCGCACGTCGAACACTTCCACGAGGCGCCGCCCATCTCCGGGAAGGGTGAGGATCTCCCAAGGGAGCGAGGCCAGGCTCGGTGACGGGTTGACGACCAGTTGCGGGCGGCGGCTCGACGTTGCTAGGTCCACCCGATCCACAAGTCCTTCGGGCAGCAGCAATTCGCCCAGGTTCTCGGCCGCGGCAGACTCCTTGAGGGGATCCGCAGCCGCCCTGAGGGCAGCACCCAGATCAAGTTCCGGGTCGGCGCCGACGATGCTGAGCGGCCACCATTCGTATGCGGACTCGAGCACGTCGTCCACGTCATCGACGTCGAGAATCGTCCCCGATGGTTCGTCGTCTCCGTCAAGTGTGGTGTGCCACACGGCCAGGCTTCCTGTGAACTCAAAGAGGCTCAGGTAGTGCCGGCTCGGGCTCATCGCTCCTCCGCCAAGGCGAGGAACGCCTCGACGAGCAGGAGGGAACGGGCCACGTCGGGCAGGGGCAATCCGGCTGAGACGTGATCTCCGTCGGCCGTCACTGATGACGTCAACTCCGATATCGGGGGCAGCGATGCGGGGGAATCGCCATCAGGCACTGCCTCACTTAGGGACAGGCGAGCATCGGCCATCCACGTCCGCACCTGGTGGGCGAGTGCTGGCCTCTTCTCGAGTCCAAGCCAGTCACGGGCGACATCCGTGCGAAAGGCGACGGTTGCCCTGATGGCATCCCGCTGCGCCCGGGCCGCTGCCGCACTTGACCCCGTACGGACGCGCCCCGTGTACGACACATGTCGCACATACGGCACGAGCTCGCCAGCACCCGATGGCTTTAGTCCAGCCGGAAGTCGCCCAACCGCCCTCAGCACTCCACTTGGCGCCGGCTTCATCGGCAGCGGATCACCGAGAGGCTCTCCCGTCACGGGATCCACGAGCTGCGCCACCAACCCGCCGGACTGATCGGCACTCACGTCCGAGGCGACCTCGACCGTGATCTCGACCCTTCGCGCTCTCAGGTCCACCGTGGCTCGAATGGTGCCCTCGTCCGATACCAGCAAACCAGGGGGGACGGCATGCCAATCGACGCTGGCGGGCTCGAGCTCGATGGGCTCGGATCCGTCTTGCCTCGTCGGCATCGAGAGCGCACCAATCGCGTAGTTCGACATAGGGACGCTGGCGACAGCGAACGCTGCCCCCCCTAGTACGGCGGCTAGGTCGGGCGCTGCCATGGCCGAGGCCGACTGGGCGACATCCCAGGTTCGCCAAAGATCCTCGAACTCACCTGCATCGTTGGGCACGCCGCCCGCTTCATCCCAGTTGCTCAACAGCCTCGTCAGCGACGGAGTGTGTTCCTGGTTCGGTCCTAGGACCTCGATGGCATCCGCCGCATCTGCCCGGAGCATCTCGACGAGCTTGCTTGGAAGAGAGGAGTCGGCGGCCTCACGGAGCCACCAGCCGATAGCAGCGGCACCACCACTGGCAAGCGCGTCGAAGGCCGCCCGACCCATGCCGGCCCGCCAACTCGTGATCCCCACATCAGCCAGGAGGATGCCTCGTGGGACTGGGTTAGGACACCACTGGAGCCACCACTCGGCAATGGCCATTTCCACAAGGGCGCCGAGGGCGTCCGTGGCGATGACCAAGTCGCTTCCGTCGCGTGTGATCACGAGCTCGGCCAGCACCGCGTCTGCAGCATCCTGACTCTCGAAACTGATACTCGTGACCACACTCGGCCGCGCCATGTCCACGGAGACCACTCCGCCGGCGATACGCCCACGTGCCGGGGGCAGGAGGGAAGCCGGCGGAGGAGTTGCCGGATCGGAGCGACCATCATCCCGGGCAGCGCCGAACAAGAACTCGATTCCTTGGCGCGTGGGCACCCGCCTCATAGCCGTCACTGCTCACCTCCACCTGTTCTACCCGATCCCGCGCTCCTCTTGACGGCTTCAAGGGCCGTGATCCCTACCGTCCACGCCTCCGCTCTCGACCGCCCACGGCCTCCCAGGCCAGCCGCGAGTCCCGGAGACTGGCGGTGCTCCAGGTGCTCGGCCAACAAACCCAGAATCTCTTCTTCAGTTCCGGAGTAAAGGGCGTCATCAGCCCAGGAGAACAGAGCATCCACGCATTCGCTGGGCAATCGCTTGAGCGACTTGTCGTAAGCGAGGTGCACCGCGAGGGGATTCGACGTGACGTCGCTTGGTCGACCCTCGTCGAGGCCCTCGAATGGGGTGCCGGCCAGGGTGCCTCGTCGGGCGTTCGCTCGTCCTATCGCCCCAGCGACACAGTCCCGGAGGCAGCTGATGAACCACTTCGTCATCGCTTCGGAGGACGTGTCCTCCACGAGCCCACACTCCGCGCGATGAATGTGGTTGACGACCTTCTCGACTGCCTCCACCATCGCGTCGTGGCGCACATCGAGACGGTCCTGCCCATCGTGAACTCCCCCACGTCTGATCTGCTTGTCGAAGAGGGGTGAACCGGCGAGGGTCCAGAACTCTGCCAAACGCGCACGATAGAACGGCGACCCGGCCGGATACCACGCAATCGTCGCCACCGAGTTGACCAATGCGCCCACGTCGGTGACGGACTGGTTCATGCGCGCGCACTCCTTGACGCGCATAGCCACCGTCCCACGCACGACTTCCGGTGAGGGACGATGTTCGTCGGGAGCATGCGGCGGGCGTCCCTCCTCGATCGCCTGGGCAAGCTGGTCGTCCGTGTAGTCCTCAAGGCTCAGCCGCGTGTCTGCTTCTTCCTCAACCCGACGGATGAGCACCGCGGCGATGGCTTCCGCATCTATGCCGTGAGCCCGGCCGAGGGCTGCCACGGCATCGATGACCTCGTCGGGCGGGGCGCCGTCGGTGATGCCGTCCCTGACGTGGCTCTCGTGCAGAGCGGCACGCCAGACCGCCTCGATCGTGGCCTTACGAGCCCGGTCATACAGCGAGTCGCGTACGCGCTTGTCGCCTCGTGCCGCCGCGCGAGCCCGCTCAACGGCGCCGTTCTGCAGCGCGTCGACCAGGACTTGGAGCTGTCCCAACCGGGTGATCACGTCATCGGCGGCCTGGATGTCGAAGTCCCGGCTCCCTCGGGAGCAGGCGGCAAATTCCAGACGTGGCTGGTCGCGCCACCAGGGTGGCGTCTCACCGCTGCGGGTGATCATGGCGAAACGCGTGACCACGGCGCGGATTCGGAGTGTTGCCGGGATGCCGAGCTCCTGACTCATCCGGTGAAGCACGTGGTCGCCCTTCGACTGCGAGCGCGGCAGCGTGAGCCGGCGCTCGCGGAGACTCATACCGCCCCCCCAAGTCGCAGCGTCTGGTCACAGGCCATCCTGACTCCGTATCGCTGCTTGGCGAGGTCGTGGTAGCGCGCCAGGGCGATTGTCCCCCACGGCATGACCAGCATCGGCGGCGCAGACAGGGCGATATCGCCCGCCAGCTCTGTCAGCGATCCCACGCCCCCAAGGAGGTGCGCCGCCATCTCGTCAGGCGTGGCTTCCTCGCCTCCGGAGTCGGGGGCCAGCGCAGGCCTCCCGACAAGGCGGGGCGCAAGCGCCGCACTCGACGTTGACATCGGCTCCCGGCGATGAATGACTCCGAACATCCGCACCGTCTCTGCCAGTTCAACGAGGGCGCGGCCGCCTTCTGAGAACTGGGCGATCCACGCAGCGCGATCAGCGGCCTGTGCGAACTCAGTTGTCAGGCGCATCCGCACCTGGACGTCTCGGACCGTCAGTCGTAGCGCTCCCAGCCCGAGGGCTGCTGGAATCGCTTGATCGAGGCACCGCTCCACTTTCTCTTGCATCAGGTCGTCGTCGTCCTCTTCCTCGATCACGTTGAGGAAGTCGGCCAAGGCGTGGACGCTGTCGGCGGTCAACCGCACGCTGACCAAGCCAAGCATCGCCGCATCCTCGGACGCCCGCGCTGACTGGATGCAAGCCTCGCCGAAACAGTCGTCCTCGATCAGCAGACTGGCCAGATTGGCCCTCATCGTCGCCGCTCTGGCCAGGGCTCCCATGTCCACCAGACCCTCGATCAGCGCCTGCATGTGCCCGAGTTCCCCACCCGGACCGCCCGTGTCGCGGGCCACCAGTCCTCGCACGTAGGCGATGGCAGCCTGGGACTCGCCTGCTTCAGGCCCGTCAAGAAGGGCCTGCGCGCGATTGCAGGCAGCCAAGGCGTCTTCCGCGCTCCCCTGCATCGCGTAGCAGGCGGCAAGATTCTGCTCGACGATCCCCAGGATGCGGTCATAGCCGAGTCCTCGTTCCTCGGGAGCGATCTCGATCAGCTTCTCGCGAAGGGGCAGGAGCAATTCGGCGGCCTGGCTCCCCCTCCCCGCGGTGAGGAGGCCAAGGGCTCGGCCGATCGTGAGTGCGTCATCGATGTCGACGGCGTGGGACGACGCCCAGTCCTGGGCTCGCCGCGCAGCGGCACGGCCTTCCTCGATCCGGCCCACCTGGGCCAGCGCCTCCACTTCGCAGGTCAGCACTCCAGACGTCAGGTCAAGCCAGTCTGACTCCGACCACGTCCGGTGGAGCTCAGTGCCGATACCTTCGTCGAAGGCATGCTCAAGCAGGAAGCTGCCAGCGGGTGTCAAGTGGCGCAGCGCCTCGACAGGCATGGCCGCCCAAAGCAGCAGGATTCCCATGTCGGCACGCGCGATCACGTCGGGCCTGGCAAGTGAGTCCAGACTCTCGAGCTGCGCAGAGGTCTGCCCGAGACTGTCGCGCGCCGTCTGCAGGTC
>JAUPKO010000204.1 GCA_030837395.1 Actinomycetota bacterium
ATTCGCGGGTGTCCAGGCTGCCGACGGTGAGCAGTGCCGAAGGATCCTCGGGGCCCATCTGTTCGGCGCACACCGCCTCGTAGGGGCATTTGCGGCACTCCCCCTGCCCCACGGGGTCGACCAGCAGGTTCGTCATGTCCCCGGTGGCGGTGGCCTGGCGGGCGGCTTCGGCGATCTTGACCCGGAAGCGGTGCTCGTGGTCGTAGCGCTCCAGCAGGGAGCGGCGCTTCTTGCCGGTGTCGCTGCTGCGCGAGAACGTGTAGGCCAGCGGCTCGGTGAGGTCATGCCAGACGAACACCAGATCCTCGGGTTGCCCGCCGGCGGCGATGCGGGTGCTGCCCAGGACTGCCCCCCACAACTGGTGCTCGCCGGGGTGAAAACCGCAGGCCATCAGCTGTCTTGAGTAGTGAGCGAGCTGGAGTCCGTCGCTGTAGCGGTAGATCGTGGCCCCCGACCACCCCTCCATCACCGCCCACTGAGCCGGTGCGGCCAGCGGGGCGACGTGGGCGGTCTTGCGGGCCTTCGGTTCGGCGCTGCGGTGGTGTTTGACGTCGGCGGGTAGGTAGCCGCCGGGTACGGCCACCAGGATGTCGGGGCGGCCCTTGCGGCCGCCGGCCGGGTCGTCGGGCAGCCAGCCGCCCAGGATCAGCGGCGCCCCGGCGCGCATGGCGTCCAGGGTGGCGGCGATGGCGTCCTGGTGGCGCAACTGCGGATCAATCAGCACCGCGCCGGGGTGTAGCCGGCGGAGTTGGTCGAACACCTGCTCCTCGAAGGCGATGCCGGCGTCGAGGCGGGCCTGGTCCTCCGGGGAGGGTTCCCACTTGGTGGCGATGGGCAGGTGGTCGTTTTGGGTGCGCACCGGGCACTGCTTGGCGGCGTATCCGCCAAGCAGTACCGGTCCGACCGTGGTTGACATCAGAACGGTGGTTCGCCGGAAAGTTTCTGTGGGTGAACGGAATTCCACTGCTCCCAGGGGAATTTGCCGTCGCTGTCGGGCCACACCACCTGGCGGGCCGACAGCAGCGTCCCGTAGATGTTGTGCACCATCGCCAGATCCGCGGCGTCGGCGGCGTCCAGGTCGATCACCGCCAGGGTGCGGCCGTCGGTGAGGACATCGGCCAGGCGATCGCCGGCCTTGATTTCCCCTTTGTCGACCATGTTCGCCGCCACGGTGTTGAGCACCGCTGCCGCCGAGTTGGGGTCGAGTCCGTAGACCACCAGTTCGGGCAGGAACTGTTCGGTGAGGCCGACGGTGTAGGTGAACGGCTGACCGGTGTCGCCCTCGGCGGGGAACACCCCGATCAGCGCCCATCCGTGGCGCTTGATCAGGCCGCGGGTGTCCTCGATCACCTTCAGTTGGCGGGGCCGTGTCGGATCGGTCATGGCTGTACCTCCTTGAGTTCCCAGGCTTGTTCGAGGGTGCGGCCGCCGCCGACCCAGTCCACCCACCATCCGGGGTGGTATCCGTTTGTGGCGGGCTGGAATTGGGCGACGGTGCCGTAGCGGTGACAGCAGGTGCACCGAAGCTGTTGGCGTACCGTGCTGCCGGGCGCGAAGCGTCCGCGCAGTTCCCGCTGCGCCGCGGCGATGGCCAGGTCGAGGTCGTCTTCGCGCTCGCCGCGGCTGTCGGGCATCTCTTCGATGAAGTCCCACGAGCGCAGGGCGGCCTCGCGCAGCGCCGCGGCGGCCGTGGGGCTGGCGGCGGCGATGTCGGCGGCGCGGCTTTCCACCCAGTCCGACCAGGTGTAGCCCGCGCCGGGGTCAATGTCGAACTCCGCCAGGCTGATCTGGGCCGAATCCCGCAGCGGGCGTCCGTTGACGAAGACCTCGACTTCGGTGGCGTGGTCGGGGTCGCGGACCATGACCATTTCGATGTGCTGGGGCCGCGACAGCGCGGCCTGCACCGCGGCGGCCAGATCTGCGCGATCCAGCTTGGTGAGCTGGCGGATGGCCTGCCCCACCAGGTCGTCCACCGTGTCCGCGGCGACGGTCTGCGGGGTGCTCATGCCGGCACCTTGGCTTTCGCCGCGTAGTTGGGGTAGTCGGTGCGCCACTGTGCGGCGTCTTCAGCCCGCCAGGCGTCACGCTGGGCGGGGTCCACCAGGGCGATGAGCCGATTGGCGGCGTCACGCAGCGCCGCAGCTTCCCAGCAGGTGTCCTCCCCGACCAGGTCGGCCTCGTCGGTGGCCTCGTAGCGGTGCATGGCGCGGGCGAGTTCGCGCACCACCGCGGCGATGTCGCCGGTCGGGGTGAGGAAGCTGCCCAACTGCCGGGCCTGCTCGGCGTCGAGTTCGACGTAGGACTTGTGCGCTCCGCGCGGGCCGGACACGGCGATGGCCACCGCGTCGGCGTTCTGGCGGGTGACCGTGAGGTATTGGCCGCGCCAATGCTCTTGGGCGATGAATCCGTTCATCAGGGTGTGTCTCCCTCGGTAGAGGACCGGGCCTCGCGGGCCTGGCCGGATCGGGTTGCGTTTCCGCTGCCCCTGAGTTTAGTCGCCGCTACTGACAATTCCGGTGCTCGCAGTGACGCCGTCGACGTCGACCGCGTAGCGCAAGCACTGCGTCTTCGGGTCGCGGTCACGGGCAAGGACGTACCCGAGAACCGACAGGGCGCAGTCGATGTCGTCGATGCAGACCTCGACCGGATCGGCCCCGGCGGGGAAGTCCCCGTCGACCGCTTCGCGCATCTGGGCCTCGAAGCCGTCTGCGGCGCCGTAGCCGATCAGGCTGTCGGCGAGGCGGGCCAGTTCGAGTACATCGGCGGCGAAGATCACTGCGGGCCTTGCTGATTGCCCTCGATGTGGCGCGGTTCGAGCCGAAGCTCGCCGCCGTCCTCGGTGCGGACAGCCACCAGTACCTCCAGGGCGCCCTCGTCGCTCTCACCGAGGTCGATGGACTGCACCACCGCGCGCACACCCTGGTGGCCCTCAGTCCGCAGGACGACGCTGTCCCCGGGTGATAGGTCGGCGGTGACGGCGGCCTCCAGGGCGATGGCGGCATCGGCGAAGTTCAGTCCGGCGGCGATCTCCCAGCGGCTGGGGGGCCGGCCGAGGTCCTGGCGGAACGCCGCGGCGGCCGCCCGAAGGGCGCGGCGCATCTCCCATGCGGTGCGCTTCTGGGCGTCGATTTCGGCGACGCTCGGGTATCGGCCGGTCTCGCTGCGCAGCCGGTCGATCAGCGCGGTCAGGCCGGCGCAGAGTTCATCGGCGGGGCCGTCGCCCCAGCGCATGTCGGTGCCGTCGGCGTTGCGGACTCCCAGGGGCGCAAACAGGGAGGTCCCGCCGGGTTCGGTGTACCAGTAGCCCATGGCATCTCCTTAGTGGTCGGAGTTGAGGGTCGAGGATGGCCAGCCTCGTTCGGCGGCAGCGGTGACCGCGGTGATGAATTGAGCGGGGGTGCCGCCGTGCTGGATGTGATCGCCGCTTTCGGCGAGGTCTTCGGTGGCCACGATGTCGATGTTGTCGACGTCCATCTCGTGCCAGCAGTGGTCCACACCGTCGCGGGGGAAGCCGTGGGGCCACTCATGGCTGCCGAGGTGGGTGTGGCCGATGTCGGCGGGGGCGTAGTAGAGGCCTTCGTCGAGGGCGTCGCGCAGCGCGGCGATCTGGGTGGGGGTGATCGGGCCGGTCAGCCGGATCTGTCCGCTGGCTTTGCAGTTGGTGCCGTCTCGGTACAGCGTGGGGATGATCGTGCTCAGCGTGGGCGGGACGGCGGCGGCCAGGCCGGGGTCTGACGGGTCCGGCCCCCAACTCACCTGCGGGTACTGGGTGTAGAGCTTGCCGTCATGGACGAGGTCGCGCCAGCGTTCGTCCTGTTCGCCGCGCCATTCGATGAAGGAGCCTTCCTCGGCGTAGGGGGTCAGTGTGAGCACGAGTTCGTCCTGGGTGGCGCTCTTGTCGCAGTAGCAGGTCAGCGCGACTCCCCCGTCGCTGGTATCGCGGGCGTCGAAGCCGTGGTCCTCGATCGCGGCGATCAACGACGCCGGTGCGTCGACGGTATCGGCCAGTGCGGCTATTCCTTTCAGGGCGACCAGGGCCGCCTCGACGTTGGCCGGCGGGATAACGAAGGACACGTCCTCGGTGACAACGGTGTAACCCATCTCCGCCCCTTTCGTATACCCGCGAGCTGCTCCTGCGGGGTTTTCCCAATCCTCCGCTTAACCCTTGCGTTTGTCAAGGGTTAACGCCTGGTGTCGTGTGATGCGACGGAGATCCCGACCCGGGGTTTATGCTGGCGTTTGTCAAGGAAATAGCCCAGGGCTGTTCCCGCCCCGCGCCGAGGAGTCGACCCCCGCCGATGATCTGGACCGCCCGCTTGATCTACCGGGCCAACGAACTTCGCCCCAGTCAGCTGCGCTCCATCCGCGCAGCACTCAAGCAATACGCCAGTGTCGAGCACGACGCCGCAGCACAGCGCCTGCACATCACCCTCGATGTGGAGTCCGGCAGCATCCGCGAGGCGGCCGCGATCGCGGTGGAGACGGCCGGGGCGGCCCCCGCCATGCCGGCGCAGCCGATCCGCATGGACCTGATGTCCCAAGAGTCCTTCGAGGCCGAAGCCGCCCAACCGGCCCCACTGGATCTCGACCTGATGCGGATCACCGACATCGCCGAACTCCTGGGCGTGAGCCGGCAGCGGGTCGACCAGCTCGCCTCCCAGGATCCCGACTTTCCGCCTGCGGTGGCCCTCATCGGCCGGCGTGGGCAGGCCTACAGCCGGCAGGCCATCGAGGAGTACGCGCGGCGCCGGGAACCGCGGCCCGGGCGCCGCCCGTCCACCTGACCTGGGCTGACGGCAAG
>JAUPKO010000205.1 GCA_030837395.1 Actinomycetota bacterium
GCTCTTCCGATCTGGTCGGGAAAGCAGCCAGGTACCCGGCGACCTACGGGGAGAGTGACTTCCGCGAGGCGACGATGCTCACGTTCCTGCGCGGCTACCTGGGCGCCGTTGTCGAGCGCGACGCCCCGGACGCCGAGCAGGTGGAGGTTCTGCGGGGCGTGGTCGACGCCCTCACCGAGATCGCCGGTCGTGAGACGGAGATCGCCCGTGCCGAGGTCGCCGCTCCTGTGGACGTGGTTGACGCGGCTCGGGCAGCTGACGCGGACGCGGAAGAGTCGATGTGGGAGAGCGGGTGCGGGCCGTGACACGGCTGGCCTCCTTGTTCGCCCGGACGGCTCCCGACGCGCGGTGCGCCACGCACGGGGTTCAGCCGCAGACCTACTCCGGGTGCATGAAGTGCGGTGCGGGATCGGTGGCGAAGCACTCGGCCCGAGACGCAGCCCGCGCGAGCACGGCCGAGTTGGTGAGCCCGGCCGCCGAGGCTTGGCGGGACGACGGAAACGCCGACGGGGACGACGACGGGTGGGACGCCGGATGGTGACCCGCCTGCGGGATCCCGCCCTGCGGTAGCCGCCCCTGTGCGGGGCTGGCACGGCGAGCGGGAGATGTGAGGGATCGAGCACGCCGGGCCCGGCGGTGAGGACCGCCGGGTACCGGGTGGGTGCCGCACACCCTCAAACACTTTGATCTTGAAGTTTCTGACCTTCGGGGAGCTTGTGATGATGTCGAACAAGGTTCGATCGGCCTCCTTCGCGGCGGTGCGGATGGCGCACCGGTATCCGTGGAAGCCGGGGGCTGCCGGTATCGCGGGGATGGGTGCCGGGGCGGGTCTGGACGCGCTGGGGTGGCCGGATCCGTCGGTGGTGCTCATGCCCGGCGGGTTGACGCTCACCGCAGGGTGCACGGCGTACTGGTGGATCCGGTACGTGGGACGGCCACACTCGACGCGGGCGGCAATCTCCCGGCGCGCCGAGCTCGACCAGCGGTGCGGTGGGGTGGCGACCCCGCTGGACGTGGCCGAACTGGCAGGGCCGTCCGCCCTGCGGCGGCAGGCTCACGTGCTGCGCCCGTCGATGGCGGGGCTGTCGCGGTGGCAGCGCCGTCACGTCGACCCCCGCCAGCTGGGCGTCGAGGTCGCCCGGCTGGGGTGGGGTCTGCCGGGGCAGTCGGTGTGGTCGTCCTGCGAGGACGCCACGTTGCGGATCGCTCCGCCCCGGCAGGGCAAGAGCGTGAGCCTGGCCTGTCATGGTGTCGACGCCCCCGGCGCGTTGCTGACGACGTCGACCCGCCTGGATCTGGCCGAGATCGTTCACGCGGCGAGGTCGGCCCGGGGCCCGGTGTACTTCTTCAACCCGGCAGGGATCGGCGAGGTGCCGTCGACCCTGCGGTGGCGGGTGCTGTCCGGGTGCGAGGACTACACGACCGCGCAGCGCCGGGCCGCCGACCTGGTCCCGCAGTCGATGGTTGCCGAGGCCGAGCGGTGGGACGCCGATGCCCGCCGGATCCTGTCGCTGCTCCTGCACGCCGCAGCGCTGTCCGGGCGCACGATGCGGGATGTGGTGCGGTGGAACGCCGACCACAGCGAGACCACGAAGGCCGAGGTCACCCAGGCGTTGCTGGATGGAGGACCTGGCGGGCGGGACCGTGTCACGGCGATGCGGCAGCACTGGGGCACGAACGACCGGACCCGTACCAGCGTGACGGCGATGATGAACGCGCCGTTGGCCTGGGTGCGTGACGATACGGCCCGGCCTCTGGGCGACCCGGACCCGGATGACCCGGCCCAGGTCGACCTGGGCAACTTGATCCTGCGGGGGCAGACCGTTCACTTGCTCGGGTCGGAGTCCCAGACCGGGATCGCGCCACTGATCGCCGCCCTGGTCGCGGAGATCGCCCACACCGCGAGGATGCTGGCGGAGGTCCGTCCCGGGGGCCGGTTGGATCCGCCGTTGACGATGCTGCTGGATGAGATCGCGCTGGTCTGCCCGATCCCGCTGGACAAGTGGACCGCCGACATGGGCGGGCGGGGCGTGACTCTCCACGCCGCTGTGCAGTCGCTGGCCCAGCTGCGTCAGCGCTGGGGCTTGGACGGCGCGGGCACGATCCTGGGCAACGTCGGGACATTCCTTGTCTACGGCGGGTCGACCTCCCCCGCGGACCTGCGGGACATCTCGCAGCTCACCGGGGAGCACCGCATGCGGGTGGTGGGTATCGACCACCGCCAGGACCACGACAGGGACGGAGAGCTGCGGGGGGAGTACCGATGGGTTCCGGTGCTGTCCCAGGCCCAGATCCGGGCCCTGGAACCGAACCAGGTCCTGATCCTCAAGCGAGGCCTTCACACCCTCACGGGATGGGCGCCCCGGATCATCGACCGCCCAGGGTGGAAGGCGGTCAACCTCCGGCCGGTCGACCCGATCGAAGCCGAACTGACGACGTCGTCCACCGGCACGGGGGTGAAACTGGCGAGCCTGCGCGCGTGGCTGGCCCGTCGCCGTCCCACCGCAGCACCGAGCGCGACGCCCGCCTCGGCGCCTGACACGGTGCCAGTTCCCGTCGACAACGCTCCGGCGCTGTCCACCGAGCAGGCCCGCGTGGTCGCGTCGAACGGGACCCGGCCGTGAGACGCGCCCTTCCGGACCCGGCGGCTCTGGCCGCAGCGGCGACGGCCCGCGTGGATGGCGTCGAGCGGGAGCTGGCCGCCGTCCGCGACGACGTCACTGCTCTCGGCCGGGGAGTCACCGACCTGATCACCCAGATCCGTAGCCTCAGCGCCACCGGCACCGTGCCGACGGCTCCCGGCGGCCCTGACGGTTCCGGCCACGGATCGGACGGTCCGGGACTTGTCGTCGACGGGCAGGACGCCACCAGACCGGAGGAGGACCAGGAGAAGGGACAGCCGGATTGGTTGGCCGTCCATGATCCCGAGGTGGCGAGCTCCTACCTGACCGAGGCCCAGGAGTGGGCCAACGACGTGCTGATCCCGCACGGCGTGTATCTGGCCGAGGTGCCCTGCTGGCCGCTGCACCCTGTGGCGGTCGCGGATCTTCTGGCCCTGTCCGGGGAGCGTGCCCACTGCTACGGCGCTCCTGATCCGACGCCGGTGGTGGAGTGGCTGACTCGCTGGCTGCCCGCGGGTCTGGAGCGCCTCCAAGTCGCGACCGCAGACTGCCGCCGCGACCGCGCCCACCACTACGGGGGACGCCTCTACGACGCCGCCGGTCTGACCACATCCCGGGGTCTGGCCGACGTCGCGATCTGGTGGACCACCCATCGCGACATCCCGGCCCCGATCTGGCTTCATCTGCCGCCCATCGACTGAGTGCTCCGCCGTCCCGTTTCCCGGTCCCCTCGTTCCCTTCCAGATTCGGAGTTCCCCATGCGTGCCCGTCCCTCTGACACACGCCACGCCCCGGCCGTGGCCTTCCCCTCGACGCCCGATCCCAGCTGGTCCCCGGAACAGCTGGCCCGCTGGGAGACCGCCCGCGCGGTCGCAGGCACCCTGACCGGTCCCACGGACCGGTTCGGATGGACCGTGAGCACGACCGGCCGGATCCCCGGCACCGGCCGTGCCCTGGCCGCCACCGCCGCAGCCCTGGCAGGCGCCGTGCCCGTAACGCACCTGCTCACCGATGTCATGGGTCGCGTGCCTGCCTCGTACACGGCCGTCGGCATGGCTACCGCCGTCATGGTCGCCGGAGCCCGGTACACCCTGCGCGCCGACGTCGACAACCACCCGCCCGTCGTGGCCGCAGAC
>JAUPKO010000206.1 GCA_030837395.1 Actinomycetota bacterium
GCGTGGCCACGTAGGAGTCGACCGCCGCCACCACCTCGTCGGGCACTCGCGGGTCCAACCGGACCTCGGCCCAGGCCCGCAACGCCACCAGATGATCCTGCGGCAACATCGGGCCGGCGACGCGCAGGTCGTTTTCGGCGGCCAGGTCCAGCAGCCACGATTCCGGCGCCTGGTAGCCGGCGATCCACCAGCCCGCCGGGTGGACCCCTGCCGACAGCATCGTGTCGAGGTGCTGTTCGTCCAGCACCCGCTCGTCCCAGGTGTGCCGGGTGTTGATGAGTTTTCGGGCGATCCGTGCCGGGGATGCCTCCGTCATCGTGACGTGCATCCCGAAGGTTCGCTCGCCGTCGAGCAGCGTGGACCGGAATCGGACCCCGCTGGGCGAGCGGCCCACCATCTGCCCGGCCCTGGCCAGTGATGGCGCTGCCACGATGTACGAACCTGCGTCTGCAGCGGCAGGGTCGCGAAGGCCGGCCAGCCGTTCCCGCCAGCAGCAGTGAATGCTGCGCGCTACCCGATCGACCGCGCCGAACAGCGGCACCAGCCCGAGCCGACGGGGCTCGTCCCAATCGTCGAGGCCCTCGATGACGTCGAGCACCGCAGGGGCGTCGAGGAACTCGTCGGCGTCCAGCATGAGCACGGCTCGGTCAGGAGCCTGCCGGATCAGCAGCGGCACCACGCTGTCGCGCTGCACCCGCTGCCGCTTCCACTTGTTGTCGCCGGCCAGTTGGGTGGTCACGATGGACAGCTCCGGGCGGTGCAAGCCCAGCAGGTCCCGCCACCCGTCGCGTTGCGGCTCCCGTGGCTCGCCGGACGTGGTTGCGTCGGCCTCGGTGAGCACCAAGTCCGCCCACGTCGCCAGTTGGCGCAGGTTGGTCAGCACCATCGGAGTCGCATCGGCAACCATCACCACGACGAGCGGGCGCTGGTCACCGGGCATGGGTGGAGCCTATGTGACGGCGGGGCACGGCAGCTGTGGGACCAGTGTCAAGTAGTTGGCGGGGGTTCTTGGTGTGAAGTGAGGGGTGGTGGGGCGGGCGCGGCCCAGGGCACGTCGGACGCCATCGGGAACTCAAGACGCCAGGAGGCGAGCCACGTCTCTTTCCGTGCTCACCGCGACTGTGGGCAGAGACTCCCACAGCGATGGGTAGTCAATCTCCGAGTCAGCGCCGTGCGCAAGCGAATTGCGGGTCGCAACCAACCAGGCCCACTGCGGAACCTGGGACACGTCGATGAGCCGCTGCGCCATCAACCTCGACGCGGGCTCACCCAATCGCAGCCACAGGAACGCAATTGCGTGGCGGTAGACATCGTCATCCTCGAATCTGTGGGCATCGCCTCTACTGGCGGTGTCCCAAAGCCGTGAGCATGCCGCCTGCATCTCGACCAGCAGTCGCCTACGGGTGTTCACAGCGGGGCCGTCGCCCGCAGGTCCTCGCCCGATTCAGGATTGGCAGCGATGTAGTCCGGGTAGAGCCGAACAATCGTTTCGAGCCGCTCACCCGCAATCGCGGTGAACGCGTACGAGGCCAAGGGCAGGGCACCCGGCAGAACTGTCCCGACGAGGCGGCCAGTCGGTGCCACCCGAATATCGGTGATGCCCACCTCGGCGGCGAGGGCCAGCAACTGGTCGCGGTGGGCTCGGACGAAGGCCTCGTCAGCCTCCGGCATGTCGTCGATGAACGCGATCTTCCCCATGCGTCCAATTCTAGAGCCGAAGGGCGCCCCCGTGGAAGTTGTCCACAGGGGCTGAACCTGCGATGCCCGCTCAAGCGGCAAGGAGGGAACGGACGTCGAGACCCACGCTGACGGCCATCGTCGGGATTGAGTCCCACAACTCGTCGTAGTCGATATCCTCGTCCCAGTCGTGGGCCAGTGCATTGAGCAGCAGGGGCAGCCGACTCCATGCCGGGAGGGTCTGCGATTCCACCAGGCGACCGGACAACAGACGGGCCGCGGGTTCACCGAGCCTCAACCACAAGAAGGCGATGCCGCACCGATAGCCGTCGTCATCGTCAAATCGTCGCCGGTCACCTTGGCTCGCAAGTTGCAGCAGACTCCCCCCGGCAGCATCCATCTCAAGCAACAGGCGACGGCGAAGCGTCACAGCGGCGTCGCCTCCTTGAGGTCCGTGCTTGCCGATTCCGGTGTGACGACTCGCGATGCGTGCATGCGAATAATGCGCTCGAGCATGCTGCTGGCCTCCGCCGAGAAGGCATACACCCCCAAGGGCACGGCATCGGCCGTCACGGTGCCAACAAGGCGGCCCGTTGAGGCCACCTTCACGTCCGTGATTCCCATGTCCGCGGCGAGCGCCAGCAACTCCTCGCGGTGGACGCGGACGAAGGCCTCGTCCGCCTCCGGCATGTCGTCGATGAACGCGATTTTCCCCATGCGTTGAATTCTAGGCCGGATGGGCGGCTCCGCGGAGCTTATCCACAGGTGACCGGACTACCCATTCGGTCCCGCGACGCCCATCCGGTCCAGCACTCGAGGTTGGGGCGCCGGGCTCGACTGGTGCACGTGGTAAGCGGCGATCCCGAGTTGCTCGCCCTCCGCGCTGAACCCCGGCCGGGCTTCGGCCGCGCGTCGGGGGGCCACCAGTGGTGGGCCAACCGCCGCAAGCACCGTGCAACTCCCCAGGTCCAGGGACTCACCGACGCAGCGCCAGCAGCCCCTCCGCGACCCCCCGTCCGATCGACCAAAGCCTGAAGACGTCCAACATCGCGCCTCATTCACGGTCACCCGCGTCGCCATCGGGAGGAGACCGACCCGGAAGCTCGCACCTGCGGTCACGTCCCGTTGTGGGCGAGGAGTTATCCCCAGCGGCCGACGACCGGCCCCACCGCTGTCCATCACCGGTAGAGTCGGGACTTCGCAAGGGTTGCGGAGGGAGGAGCCCGTTGGACTCGATCATTGAGGTTCCCGACCGGGCGGTACCCACGCTCACTGCCTTGGCCCAGATGCCTTCCGACGTCAGGGCTGCCGTGATCGCCGTGTTCAGCGCCGATCCCCCGTGGACTTCCTTGCCAGCACTTGTTCAAGGCGTCGCCGATGTCTTGGCGTCCGAGCATGCCTCGGCACTAGCCTCAGCCCTGACCACCGAGGTCTTCGGATTGGCGTCGATCGGTGAAGTCACTGATCTGAACAGTGGCGGCGTGGCACAGTCGGTCTCTACCTCTGCCGCTCTCGACCTCAACGACGATGAACGGGCCAGCCTGCGGCGCGGGCTCGCCGACGTTCTTGAAGCGCCCACTGTCAAGGGGCTGGGACGGGCAGCGGCTTTGGCGGGCGAACACGAGCGGATTCTTCTGGCCGCCCGAATGTTCACGGACATCCGGCCGGTTTTCACCGATGTGGACGCTGAGCCCGCGGGCAGCCTCATTACTCACCGGCTATGTCTGGACTACGTCCGAAACGGCGAATCCGAGGTCATCGAGATCACGCTGGACGCCGATGGGCTTGCCGCGGTCCGATCATCGATCGACCGGGCGCAACGGAAGTCTGCCTCGATTCATCGCTGGCTGGCCACAGCTGCAAGCCCGGTCTACCAACTCAACCCCACCGAGGACAGGGAGGACTGAATGACCTCATCCGTAGGCGCACGGGGCAATCCGATCAGACGACCTGTGGGAGCCTTAATGCTGGGCTGGCCTGTAGTGAACCCCTCTGCGACTGCCCACCTGGTGGCGACGTCATGGCGCCAGGCAAGCTGGAGTGGCGCCCTTCGCCAAGACTCCAAGTGCAGGCACTGGGGCGTTCCGAGGTCGGGCCCGGCTGATCCGACGCAGCGGACAGATGCCCAGGTCAGAGCGAGATTCGACGAGCTTCGCGAGCAGTGGATCGTCGCCACTGCGGGGGCGGCCTCTGCGATGGAACGATTCCGGCATCCGGCCTACCAGCAAATCATCGGTCTCGGGCAGCCCGCGGTGCCGCTCCTCGTCGACGAGCTTCGCAGCAGGCCGGATCACTGGTTCTGGGCACTGAGTTGCATCACGGGTCTCGATGCCGCCGAAGGCTCGACCACAATCGGGGATGCAGCACAGAGGTGGATCGCCTGGGCGACCGAGGTGGGTTACGTCCGGTGAGTGGCTCTTCTCAGATTGAACGACTGTTCCCGAACCTCACCGCCATCGCGTGGCATGCGACCAGCCCGGCGGATCGGCGCTACAACTGCGTCGCCTGGGCCGCTGAAGACAACGAGGCCTGGTGGGAGCCGGTCATTTCACCGGCAGGACGGTTCCTTGGCGGCTACTTCTGGCCACATGGCGTCGGAGTCCAGACGACCCTTGCGAACTACATCAACCTCTTCCGCATGCGGGGGTTCGAGATATGCGAGACAGCGGAATTCGAGGCTGGGTGGTCGAAAGTCGCGCTCTTCAGCGATGATCGTGGGAAGCCCACCCACGCCTCCCGGCAGTTGCGCTCGGGTGCCTGGACCAGCAAGTTGGGAGCCCTCGAAGATATCGAACACGCGACTCTGGATGGCCTTGTCGGGGCCGAGTACGGCAAGGTCGCGGTCATCCTGAGGAGGCCCGCGTAGGGAGCCCCTTGAGCCGGCCGAACCCCATGCCATCCCGGATCCAGCCCCGCACCAACGTCGGCACCCGCACCCCCAAGGGCACGGCATCGGCCGTCACGGTGCCAACAAGGCGGCCCGTTGAGGCCACCTTCACGTCCGTGATTCCCATGTCCGCGGCGAGGGCCAGCAACTCGTCGCGGTGGGCGCGGACGAAGGCCTCGTCAGCCTCCGGCATGTCGTCGATGAAGGCGATCTTCCCCATGCGTTGAATTCTAGGCCGAATGCGCGAGCCCGCGGAAGTTGTCCACAGGCGACCGGGCTACGAATTCCCTACCGCGGCGCCCATCCGAGCCAGAGCTCAAGGTCAGGGCGCTGGGCCCTAGGCTCGACTGGTGCATGTGGTCAGCGACGATCCCGAGGTCCTCCGCCTGGTGACCCTCATCGCCGACACGGTCACCAGCAACGGTGGCGTGATCCACCCCGACCTCGTCGTCAACCACGACGGCGCCAGTCTCTTACTCTCCGTGCCGCGCGGCGCAAACCCGTTCGCTGGCGAGCAGCTTGACAAGCCCCACCCGCAGGCACCTGCGTTGCTGATCATCCCGAACCAACTGCACATCCCCGTGACCAACCTCGGCTGGGTGCCAAGCGAGGACCACCTCGCCTACCGCGGCGGCACCGAGCACCTAACAGAGCCCCAGCGCACGATCCTCGACGCGATGGTGGCCCTCTTCAACGCCGTCGACAAGGTACGGGTGATCGGTCAGCGATACGCCCAGCACGCGCTCGACGACGATGCCGCCGACAGCGATCCTGAGTTGCTCGCCCTCATTCGCGAAGCCCGGCCCGGCTTCGGCCGCACGTCGGCGCCAACCGGCAATGGACCGGCCGGCGAAAGCACCGCGCCACCCTCGGATCCTGGCTCCACCGACGCACCGCCCCCACACCGGCGAACCCACCCTGACCTCAGCGGCGACTCGCCCGCCCACACCGTCGTCCGCTCGCGCCTGCGCTCCGAGATGGGCGAGGGCGACGAAGGCCCCATCGGCTTGTTCATGCCCATGATCGACCTGCTCAACCACCACCCCTACGGCTCCCGCTACGAGCGCACCGACGACGGCGCCTGGCTGATCCGCGTGCATCACCCCACGCCCAGTGACCAGGTGTTCGTCCGTTACAACCGCGCCGATGCGCTCGGGGTGGCGCTGGCGTTGGGCTACTTCGAGCCGGACGCGAGGTTCGTGGCGTCGGTGGCGTGCGAGTTCGAGCTCGCGCCGATCGGGCGGGTGCGGGTGCATGGGGTCAGCACCAGCCGACGTAGGCTGCCCGCCCCACGGGTCGAGCGGACCGACGACGGCCTCGCGCTCAGCGGGGTCGTCCTTGAACACAGGCGGCGTGAAGCCCTGGCAATGCTCTTGGCTATGCCGCTGCGGTCCATGCTTGCCGACGCCCCAGCCGCGGAGATCGAGTCGCTGACCGGCCGCCTCCTGGCCGCCCTCGTGGCTGCGAACGTGGACTTCTTCACCCGCCTTGCGGAGCTGTGCTCCCCCGGCCAGGGCGCCGCGACCGATGCCGATGCCCTGGCTCCCACCCGCCCGCTGCGGCCCATGATGGGCCTGGTGGCGGCCAGGCAACTCGAACTCCTGGCCGAGTTGGACTGAGGGCTGTTCCGTGCGTGATTCCAGGAGCTTCGTCGACGCAGCGACTCCGGCCGTAGCCGACGTACTCACCGAGATGACCCGCATCGTGCTCACCGGCGGTGGGGTGGTGCACCCTGGGCTCACCATGGTCGAGCGCGACGGGGCAATGACGGTGCGGTGCACCGACAGTGCCGACGCGGCACCAGATCAGCCGCTCTTCGACGTCCCGCGCGAGGTGCTCATCCCGGTCGACGGGGCCAAGTGGGCCGACTCGCGAAGTGAACTGGTGCTCACAGAACCTCCGCCGGCCCTTACGCCGAGACAGCGCGACCTGCTCGACCTTCACGTTGCCCTGTACAACGCCGGCGGCAAATTGCCGTGCATAGTCGCGAGCCACCCCCGACTGGGTTTCAGGGACGCACCGGACGTAGTGGCGGCGGTGCAGGCGCTACGGCCTGGCTTCACCGAGGCAGATGTCGAGACTCACAACCAGGCACTCAAAGCGCCGTCGCCCCACAATCCGGACTCCAACGAGCCGCCCGCCATCCAGGTGTTCCTCGGAACCCGGGTGTTCGGTCTCAAACCCGTGGAGGCCGCAGATCCCGAAACGACGCGCGCCCCGACCCATGCCAACCAACGCGTCCTCATGACTCTCATCGATCTGCTCAACCACCACCCGCGTGGTGCCCCCTACCGCGTCGATGCCCGGGCCATGACCCCAGCCGTCGCGCGCCCCAAGGGCACCGACGAATGTTTCGCGCACTACGGACATCGTCGCGACAGCCTGGACCTCGCGCTCAACTACGGCTACGTCGACACCGAAACACGGTTTGTCCACTGCCCGCCCATGACTGTCGACGTTCCGGGCGTGGGGACACTTCGAATCCTCGGCCGGGGTGCCCGGGGCAAACCTCCGTCCCCGCTGGACCCTCCACGTGTCACCTCCAACCCTGACGGCCTGACTCTGAGCCACATCGTCTTTCGTCAGCCGAAGCGGGGAGTTCGCTGGGAACTCCCCGTGTTCATGGCCGTGCAGGCGCGTGCCCTTCAACTCGGCGCCGACCCGGCAGGAGCTGGCGCCGCAGCGAACCAGGCTGTGGCGACGATCATGGAGAGCGCCACCGAGCTGATGTGGGACCTACGAACTGTGGCCGGATCAGCGGCAGCCAACAATCCTGCGGCCGAAGTGCTGGCGGCTGTCGCGGAGCATCAACTCGGCCTCCTCCACAACGGCTGACCGACGGGTCGCCGGCCCTGGTACGACCCACGGCCAGCCACCGAACGACCCGCGACCCGTGGCCAGCCACTGCTTACGCACAGTCAGCACCCTTCTACCGGCGCACCGGCAACCACTACTGGTGGTGATGATGCGCCGCGCACGTGTGTGACGGCGGTCATTACGCTGATGACGTGACACCTCAGCCAGGGACGCACGGGCCGGTACCTGGGCGCGGCGCCGCCGGGGTGGGCACCGCAGCGGGCGTCGCCGACGCTCTTCCATCGCTGAACCGCGACGCGGACGTCTGGGTGGGGAACTTCCCCGGCCTCGGGTCGGTGCAGATCCACCCGGACGGGTCGGTGGAGGTCGCCGCCGCTGAGCGGCCGGACGATGACCGGGACACCGTCGACCAGCGCGAGCACGCCCTTCGGTACGGCTGGGGGGAGCCGCTGTCGTTCGCCCGGCGTGGGTTCCGGCAGGCCCACGGGGCCGCGGTGGGTCCCATCGAGGGCGACACCTGCATGCTGCTTCTCGGTGACCCTCACGACGTCGCGATCGTGCTCATCGAACTGGTCCGACTCGACTGGGCCGTGCTCGGCGACCGGCCGACGCCACTGAAATGGGACGGCCAACTGCTGACTGCACACCCCCGTTCAGCGCCGATCGTGGCGTCCAAGCGGCGGGCGACCAAAGCCGAGCTGGACGGCACCCGCCTGCGCGGCGACACCGACGCCATGGCGCTCGACCTGCCGCGGGTTGACGAGCCGCGGCGCGTTACGGCAGTTGTGTCGATGCAGATGCGCAAGCCCGACGAGGACGTGTTCACCCCCTTGTCCGGCCACGAGAGGTTCGAGACTGCCGCGGGCTTGTTCATGCGCGGGGCGCTGTGGCCGGACGTGGACAACGCCGAGGCTGAAGGCGAAGCAGCAGCGTCCGCAATCATGGCCGATCACCTGGCCCTATCCCGCCTGCCAGCGGCGCGTCTCCGGTTCGACAGCGCGACCAAGGATGACGACGTGGCCGCCATGCTCGCCTGGTGGCACACGGTGGTGGGATCCTCGTGATGACTCCCGTGCCTCCGAGCCCGCCGGGGGTGGGTGGAGTGTCCTCTTCGGACCCCTCCCTTGCCGCCGCCAACCGCGAGCCCGGCCCCGGGCGCACCGTCTGGTTGGCGTCCTACCCCAAGTCAGGCAATACCTGGATGCGGGCCATCGTCACTGCCCTCGGCACCCACCCGCACCTGTTCGGCGTCAACCAACTCGACTCCGGGTCTCAGCCGAATCACGTCGGTGCCGCCATGGGATGGCTCGGCCTCGACCCCCGCTGGCTAGAGCGCGATGAAGTTGACGCTCTGCGTGACTCCCTCGTGCGGCGCTGGGGAGTCATCGACGATGACGATGCTGGATCGCGTGCAACCGACCCCGACGCGGCTGACGCACGTGAGGCCGCCCGCCGCCGCCCTCTGCTGCGCAAGACCCACGAGGTCTACC
>JAUPKO010000207.1 GCA_030837395.1 Actinomycetota bacterium
AGAGTCGGTGCCAACGCGTACGAATATCCTGCGCTCGGAACCTTCACCCCGAGCAAGGGTTCAAGCATGGCAACAGTCGCTGGGCCACAGAGTGCAATATGCATGCTTGGAGACTGCTCACCACTCACGGCGCAGATCCGCTGACGGGGCCAGCTTACTGATCGACCCGACTTCGCTCCAGCGTTCGCCATGGGCGCTGATGATGGCAAGAACAATCACCGACATAAGGCCAGTGGCGCTCAGCGCCGGACGCAATGGTGACTCGACCACCATGTCTACGAAGAGAATAGCGAACGCCGCGACAGCGATTCGACGCTGCGGTCCAGTCCGTAGCGCCCAAACAGCACAAAGGACCACCAACACTAACATGAGTGCCACCCCGAGAAGGCCTCCGGTGAAAAACGTGTCCAAGACCTGATTATGTCCCTGACCAGCCCAGACAGCGAACCCGTAATCAAACCTATTTGCGGCGCTAAACGCGTCAATTCCATTGCCGAGTAACCACGATTGCGCCGAGCGGTCGATGATTGCTGTCCACAGCCCAAGTCGCCCATTTGTGATGTCCTCCGAGTCGACATCCGACATCACAAAAAGAACTACCAACGCCGCGCCGATGACGCCTTGAATGATCATCAAGGCGCGACGTGCGCTGATGCGGCCTTCAGGCACGAGTAAGAAGATGGACAAGCCGAGAACTCCTCCCAACCAGCCGCCACGTGACTGCGCCAAGACGAGAACAGTTAGCGCCAGAGCCCCGAAAATCCAGCGCAGGTACCGCCGGCCTCTGGATCCAAGTTCGAGAAGAAGCGCGAGCGCGGCAATCGGGCCCAGTGCATTCGGATGCAACGCCACGCCTACAAACTGAGGAACGCCCAGCCATTGTCGTCCTGTCGGAGAGGACCAAGCATATTCCGGCATGACCAATACCGATACAACGCAAAGGACTAGATAGACCCGGAGAATTAACCGTGCATGCCAGAGGAGCCTGGGAAGTCGGACCTTGCACAGACTCAGCGTGATCGCTACGAGCAGCAACAAAAGTGAGCGCACCAGGGTCACGTCGCGGTCACCGACGATCCAAGAGACCGCCAAGAGCAGGCCCCACATCGAGGCAAGCGCACCGAATACCGGCGTAGGCCGTGTGCCGGCGACCCTCACCAGGGTTAACGCCGCAAAGAGGCTGAGTGCCGCCAACGTCGCCCGTCCGACCAGCGAATTGAGTTGCGAAGCAGTAGGAACCGCCCCTCGGAGGAACGGTAGGTCAAGCGCCCCTGGCAGCACCGCTGCGGCGGCCAGCAACCACAGCAGTACCAGGAATGCCGAATCATCCACGTCACGCACGGTTAAGCCACCGCCGTTGCGATCAGCGGCGACTATGTGAGATTTCACTGGCGGCTTACGGCCGGCATTCGCCGATATCGACTCAGAACTCCCAGAAGGTACCCGGCCAGAATTACGCTCCATTTTCGTGCCCGACTCGCGAGGCAAGGTGGGTAGTTTGCTCGGCAAAGAACACCGCATCGGCCTGCAGCAGCCGCCCAGAACGAGGATCTGAGAAACCGGGGATAAGGCCCATCAGCTCCATCCCGAGCAGTTCCACCCGTTCAAGAGCTTCACGGTAGGTGATCGCACCGTCATAGAGCGGAACTAGAGAGAGCTCCATCTGAAGCCCGACGATCGCTCCCGCTTCGAGGAGGTTTGCGGCGCCGTCGAGAACCGCAGCCTCGTAACCCTGCACATCTAGCTTGAGGAAGGCTGGGTGCTGCTTGCTAACCCCAAATTCGGGAAGTAGCCCGTCGAGACGACGCTGTCGCACGGTCTCGGTACCGACATAGCGTGATTCCGGAGCGGCGGTTGCATGGGCGTCGAGCATCGGAAGAACGGAACTGCTTGCCGCCGCGTTACCCGCGACGTTGATCACGATGTCCCGATCCTCGTCGCCAAGCGCCACTTGGACGACCTCCCAGTCCGGATGTGTCGCGGCCCGTGCAGCCAACACCTTGAAGGGGGCGGTGAGCGGCTCGACCGACACTATCCGGCCCCGATAACCGAGTCGTCGGATCGTAGATGCGAATCCTCCATCATTCGCCCCGACATCGATGACGCAGTCGATAGCGAAATGATTCAAGAGCTGGACGACCCCCCACATCGGGTCGCTCGCAGGGTAGCGCGCAAGGTCAATCCCCAAATGACGAAGACCCAACCGAAGCCGGTGTTGAAGAGTCATGCTTGTCCTAGAGCCTGATTGCGGCGGGGTGCGTTGACGCCCCTCGCGTGTCGAAGAACAATTGCGACCGTGCCGCCAGGTCGTCGGCGTCGTATTCGCGGTGCGCCTGGAGGAGAACCACAGCTTCAGCTTCGGAAACTGCGGCTTCCAAGTCGTCGGCGCGCGGTACGGCTTTCCCGCCAATGCTCCAGGCGTCGACGCGCGGATCGTGGAATGTCAGTATCGCCCCTTTGCGCGCGAGCAGCGTGGCGATGGGCTTTGCGGGTGACTCTCTCTGATCGGCGATGTTCGGTTTGTACGTGACGCCCAAGATGAGCACACGAGAACCCCGAACCGGCTTGCCGGCGTCGT
>JAUPKO010000208.1 GCA_030837395.1 Actinomycetota bacterium
AAAGCCGACGCGTCCATACCAGCGGTTCTGCCCCACGTTCAAGGGCTGGCTGCTGTCGTATTCACCGATCGGGATGGCGAGGTCCGCCAGCACGTCGAGCGAAAAGCCCGGTTCGTACCGGAGGGTGTCCGGAATGGTCTTCTGCGCCTTCGGTCCGATCAGGTTGAGGTTGAACTCCACGGTCGGGTCGCCAAAGCCGCTCACTGACTGCGAGGCCGTACGCCCGCCCGCCGTGATGACGTCGCCCGATATTCGTCCCATGGGGACCAGCACCGCCCCCATGGCCGCGCGATCGAACAACGAAAAGGTGCGCGCATACCCAGCCAGGGCCAGGGTGCCTTCGAAATCGGCGCCCGGTGTCACGGTGTGCGCGGCATCGAAGGGATTCGTGTTGCCGCTCATGGACGTCACGATCAGCGGCACCGCATTCGCGCCGGACAGGGTCTTCCAGTAGAAGCGCGGCGGCACCTGCGACATGGCCGTCAACGGGCAGAAAATGCCCATGGCCAGCAACGTCAACCCGATGCCGCGCAGGCCGGCCAGCGGATTCACCCAACCCCATGCGATGTTCATGAAATTATCGTCCTTCTTGTCTGGTTGATTCGCGGGCCGTCGCCATTCACGGCTTGGGTTCCGCCAGCATGTCCTGCGGCGGCACGAACTGCCGCTGGTAGATGAGCGGCGGGAAGCCCTCGTCGACTGGGACACGCGCCGGCAGCTGGTCGTACAGGGTTTCGAATGGCCCGCGGCTCGGCAGGATCACGTTGTTGGCCTTGGCATAGTCGTCCCAGACCGCCAGCAGCGCTTGCACCTGGCCGGGATTCTGCGCGGCAACGTTCGTGCGCTCGGCGGGATCGGTCGCCACGTTGTACAACTCCCACTCGCCCGTGCCGTACGGCTTGAACTGCCAGCGCAGCTTCCACTCGCCCTGCCGCACTGCGCGATTGCCAAAGATCTCCCACGCGAGAGTGTCCCGTTCCGTCCGTGGCGATTCCGCCCGTCCCGCCAGCACGTCGTTCCATGGCTTGCCCATCAGCGCAGGCAGTTCCTGGCCTGCAGCGTTGGTCTTCGGATAGCTCGCACCTGCAATCGAGAGCAGCGTCGGCATGATGTCCCCGACGTGCATGAGCCCGTGGTTGACGCTGCCCTTGGGCCGCTGGACCACCGGGCCGCTCACGATCAGCGCGTTGCGGATGCCGCCTTCGGCGACCCAGCCCTTGTACTGGCTGAAGGGCGTCATCGACACCTGCGCCCACATCGGACCGTAGCCGACGTACGAGCCCGGATCGCCCCACGCGTTGGGGTTGGTCTGCGACCAGTGCGACGCCGCGAAGAGGTAGTTGAGCGTGCCCGGTGAGCCCGCGATCATCTTGAACAGGTCGGTGCCCTCGGCGCCGTTGTCCCCGAAGACGATGAAGATCGTATTGTCGTACTCGCCGATCTTCTTCAAATGGTCGATCAGGCGGCCGACGTGGTGGTCCAGGTTCTCGACCATGCCGGCGTAGAGTTCCATCTTCTTGCCGAGAATGGCGCGGCTCGCCGGCGCGAGCACGACCGGGTCGGGCAGGAAATACATCCGCTCGGCGAGTTGCGTGCCTGCCGGCATGATGCCGAGCTCTATCTGCCGTTTGAGTCGCTCCTGCCGGATCGCGTCCCAGCCCTTGTCGTATTCACCGACGTGTCGGCTGCGCCATTCCTTCGGCAGGTGGTAAGGATCGTGCGGCGCCTGGTGGGCAACGTAGGCGAAGAACGGCTTGCCGTCGCCATGGTTGGCGTCGATGAACCCGATCATCTTGTCGGTATAGGTCTTCGTCGCGTAGTAGTCCTTCGGCAGCTGCGTCAGGTAGCGGCCGTCTTCCGTGAAGGTCGACTTCGGCGAGGCGCCCGTGAAATTCCACATATCCCAGTAGCTGCCTGCCCCGTCGAGCAGCGCGAAGTCGCGCTCGAAGCCGCGCGCCGCGGGAATCCGGTCGGGCTGCTTGCCCAGGTGCCACTTGCCGACCATGTAGGTGTGATAGCCGGCGTCTTTCATCAGCTGTGGCAGCGTGGCGACGCGGTGGTTGAGGTAGCCCTCGTAGCCGACCGCGCCTCGCTGGTTGGGCGCGGTCCACTCGCTCATGTTGCCGAGGCCGTTCAGGTGCGTATCCACGCCGCTCAGCAGTATGGAGCGCGTGGGTGAGCAACTCGCGTGCGTGTAGAAGTTTGCGAAGCGCACGCCTTCCCTGGCCAGGTTGTCGAGATTCGGCGTCTTGATCTCGCTGCCGAACGAGCCCAGGTCGGCGAAGCCGAGGTCGTCGCCGAGGATGACGACCACGTTCGGTCGCTGGGGTGGAGCTTGTGCCTGAGCGGGAGCGTCCGGGGCGAACAGCGCCGCGTGAAGGCCCGCGATCAAGGCGACGGAGACTCGGGTAACGTTGAAATCCGCCATGAGGGATCTTTCCTGTCTTGGCTGCGCAGAAGTGCCCGACGGACACACTGGGCCGGATCCTGGGCCCGGCATTGATGATGGCCAGCCGGCACCCGGCGTGGCCACGGTGAAGTCTCCGGTTGTATGCTCGTCGCTGGCTATCGGAATTCCGCAGAACGAAACGTCGATGGGGCAATCCACTACATCGGCCCATCCAGCAGTTACGGTCGTCGACATCAGCGATCTGGCCGCCGCGAACGCAGGCATGGACCTGATCGAGCTGGACGGGATGTCGCTGCAGTCGCTGCCTCTACAGGCGAAGCGAGTGATCGTGCGCCTGGATTCCGCCACGATCGTCTACCACTTCACCAACCTGCGTCTTCGAACCCGGACGAAAACGCAAAAGGGTTTGCTCGCCTACGTCACGTTCGGCCCGCGAACCTCGGGCACCGTGGATGGCCTGCAGGTACGACCCGGCATGCTGGTGATCGCGGAACCGGAGACCGAAGCCGGGTTCGTCGCCAATCCCGGTTACGAAAGCGTCTCGCTGCTGGTGCCGCCGGACGACATCCGGGACCATCTGTCTGCCCGCCAGCGCGAGCCCGATTTTCGGTGGCCGCGCGGCGTCGAAGTCCTGTGTACCGACCCGGCTCGGGCCCGAGACCTTTTCCGCATGGGCAAGCGACTCGCCACCACCGCTT
>JAUPKO010000209.1 GCA_030837395.1 Actinomycetota bacterium
GCTCGGCAGGTGATCCGCTCATCAGGGTCGGCAACACTGATCCGCAACCGTCGCCCGCAGTCGTCGTCAAGCCCTGGGCATAGGACGACCTGGCCTGTTGGGGTGTCGCCCAATAGTCGCCGTGCCCGCTGCCCGAGGTCGTGCATGTCGTCGGCAAACTCGCGGACGGCCTCATGCCCGCACCCGAATATGTCCCACCAGCGGCGCAGCCACGCCACGATGGCCCCAGGATCGCCACCGGGCCACGCTGGCGGGTCCATTTGCCCGCTGATGTCCTCATGCCACACCCGAGCCCACGAGCCCGCCACGTCCCTCAGGTCGGCGCCCTGGTGGTAGTCAAGCCACTCAGTCCCTCCGGGTAGCGGGCGTTCATTGCCGCGGCCGTTGCCTGACGTGATCGGCTCCGGGGCCAACCATGCGGCCAAGATGGCGTCGAGGTCGTCTCTGACCCGTTGCGCGCACGGCCCACACACGTTGAGAACGTCGGCGTCGCGGTGGCGGCAGCCGTGCCCACAGTTGCCGTCAGCGTCGGGATGGTGCCGGGTGCATATCTGGCAGTCAGTCACGGTTGCGCCTCCTGCGTGGTGCGTAGACGTAGCGGTCAATGAGCCACGTGATAAGCGCGGCCGTGTTCGCCAGGGCGCAGAGGCGGGCGAACGTTTCCCATGCGCTCATTCGTCACCTTGCCCACGCACGGCCCACCAGATGCCGACGATGCCGATGAGGGCCAGCGCGAGGATGACGCGGTTCCACGGGTCGTCAGGCATGGTCGGCCCCCGGCATCAGGTGTGGGCGTAGCGCGTTGACCGCGGCCCGCAGGTGCGCTGGTGTGCAGCCGGGCCCGGCGGCGATGGTCAGGTTGGCGTCGTCCACGGTGAGGGCGGCGGTGTGGCTGCCGTTGGCGTGTTTGGTCACTGTCACGTCCATTGGTGCTCCTGTCAGAATGGCGGGGTGAGGTCCACGGGCACGATCAGGGTCGGTTCGATCAGATACCACCCGCCGTCGATGAACACCGGGACGTCTCGCGGGTGGCGGGGGTCTTTGCGGGGCACTAGCCAGCCCTGGTCTGTTGCGACGGCGCGGTGAGACTCGATCCACGTATGACACACGCGGCAGATGGCTACCTGATTCTCGGGCGCGTCAATCTCGGGGTCACGTGTCCCGCCCATTCCGCGCGGTCGGCGGTGGTGGACGTCGGCGGGCACGTTGGCTAGGCAGATTCCGCAACGCTCACAGCAGCCACCAGAGCGGATGAGCACTTGGGCGCGGGTGCCGGTGGGGGTCATGGCAGGTCGTCCCAGTTGTCGCCCCTGTAGAGCGTTACGGGCATCCATCGGGGCTTCTTGTAGTTGCGTGCCTGCTTAGCAATCGGCGCGTTGGCCATAATCCCGTCGACCATGTAGACCATCTCGCTCGATGGCACTAGGTCGACTACCTTGCGCTTGATGAGCGAGTCGATGGCCGCAATGGCGTCGGGCGACATGCCGAACCAGATGAAGATATTGCTGCCCGGCTTAACTTCCATCGCGTAGTCGCCGCTCCACTGATTGTCCTCGTAGGCTGTGGCGTCGCGCTGTAGTTCGGCGAATGAGACGTACTCGCCACCGTTGCGGCGTAGCGTGTTGGCGACGATCTCGGCAACGTCCATTAGAACGGCGGGGCTTCGGTCGTGGCCCACGCAGCCTGCAACTGGGGCTCTGCGGCCCGCTGCGGCGTGAACCCCTGCGGTCTGGGCTGACGCGGCAGGCACTTGGCAATCGTCGCCCGGTCCACCACGAGGGTTTGCCTCTTGCTGCCGTCTTTGCCCTCCCACTCGTCCACAAGCAACTCGCCCGTGACCACTACGCGGTCGCCCTTGCGGAGGTGTTCGGCGGCGGTTTCCGCGTCGGCTTCCCAGAGTTGCACGGTCAGGAACACGGTATGGGTGGTCTCGTAGCCGGTGTCGGTCTTGCGGCTGCGGTTGCAGGCGACGCCGATCTTGGCGACGGGCTTACCAGCCCCGGTGAATCTCAACTCGGGGTCAGCAGTCAGGTTGGCGACGGTGGTGATGGTGGGCAAGCTCATGTGATGCGTCCAATCTGGTTGATGTCTGGCAGGTTGCGTTCAATGGCTAGTTGTCGGAAGGTGTCGACGTCCGTGTTCTCCTGTTCTAATTCGATGACGCCGAGCGCCCGGTCAAGCGACTCGGGCAGGGCTAGGTAGTCGGCCCGCTGCTGCCGGATGCTCTCCATGTAGCCGGCCGGGTCGCCTAGCGCGGGTGGCTCTTCGCGGAACCCGGCCATCATGCGGCGGACTAGTTCCTTGTAGCCCTTGGCGACGTGTCCAGGCTCTAGGTAGGTGCCGGGCGCGTGGGTGCGGTGGTTGTCGACGGCGGCAGATGCAATGTGGAAGTGCTCCACGCCTTCGCGGTCTAGGAGCTTCTTCCAGTAGGCGAGGGTGAACTCGTCGGCGTCGCGCCGGTTGTCCACCATCTGAATCTGCGTGTAGAGCATGTCAATTTCGTCAATGTTCACGCGATGCCTGCCTGTCGTCGGGCTTGGATGCGCTGGTTGAGCGCCGTCAACTTGTCGACGGTGGTCGGCGGTGGAGTCCTAGCGGCGGGTGTGCGCGTCTTGGCGTTCTTGATCCAGTTACGCCACGCGGCTTTCCAGTCCTTGTATGACCTGCCGTTGGCGCGTGCCCAATCGAGCAGCCGTTCGGTTTCGTCCTCAAGGTTCACGCCGGGCGCTTTGGCTGCTGCCCAGCGGCGCATGTCGTCGGTGATCTCGAATACGTCGGGCGGCGGTGTGGCGCGCTTGCGCGTAACGCTCTTAGGTACTTCTAAGGGTCGGCTCGGCTCGGCTCGGTTCGGTAAGGCTCGGGCGGTGTGACTCACACCGTTAGTCACACCGTGACTCACGCCGTTACTCACGGGTGCTGTCACGCTGTCTGTCACGCTGTCTGTCACGCTTTGTGCCTTGCGTGCGCGGGCCTTCGCCTGACGGTCGCGGGCTGATGCGCGGTCAGACTCGACCTGTTGCCGCGTCCGCTGGTAGGTGTGCCAGTCGTGGAACCGATAGCCGTCAGGAGTCTCGATCCATAGGCGTGCCCCTACGAGGTCCGCCACGGCGTCGTCGGTTGCGCCGAGGATGAGCAGCGCGGTGGGCGGGATCACGCCGTCTGTGAGGTGTTGGGCGCAGTAGGCCCCGGCGCGTGTCCACAGCCATCCGGCGGTTGGGGATAGCCCCAGAATCTTTGGGTGGCTCCACATGCTGTCGTCCACCTGAAACCAGACCATCAGATGACCCACCCGTCATGGCCGAATCCGATGCGGCGGCAGTTGGAGCACCAGACGTACATCTCGGGTACGTCGTCCTCGGCCCGCACCTCTAGCCACGCAACGTGGCAGGCCCGGCAGTGATGCGCCACGGGCATCTGCGGGCGGTCCATGTCGTGCCGATGGTTGGAGCGCCTGACGTTGCACAGGGGATGCACTAGGCGCAGGTTGTCGGTCCTGTCAGACCCGCCGGCAGACCACGGGATGACGTGGTCGACCTGTAGATTCACCGGGTCGAGGTCGGTCATCATGCAGCCGCACAGTTGGCACGGGTCGTCAATGTCGCGGTGGTAAACGGCGCTCCACACCCACCGTGGCAACGGCTGACGGTCGGCGGATGAGCGGACGACGGGGTAACGCTCGGGGTGTGTCTGGTGTGACGTTTCCAGCATTTCGGCGATAGCGTCGGCGACACTGACGGGCTCGCGGAAGTTGCTGCCTACGTCGGGCAACGGAGTATTGGCACGGGTAGGATCTGACATATCGGCTCCTGTCGCAGAGGCGCTGGTCACGCCCCCGGCCGCTCCAACGGCGCGGGGGTCTGTACGTCTCCCAGTGGACCCCGGGCCGAAGACACGTGGTCCCCCACTGCCCGGCGGCCACGTCACCACCCCGTCACCTCCACCGGGCGCTGGAGCCGTTGCACACGCAGCGGCAGGTAGTCGGCC
>JAUPKO010000019.1 GCA_030837395.1 Actinomycetota bacterium
CCACACGACGATCTTCCAGTCGCCGGCCGACGGCTGGATCCGGACGAAACAGAACGGGTCGCCTGCGTATTCAGGTGCGCTCGCCAAGCAGCGCTCGAACTCCAGGAGATCGGCCCGAGGCACCCCCGGGCCCAGCGGTTTGAGGTAGGCGTCGACCAGGGTGCCGGGGATCATCAGCAGCACCGCTGCCACGGCCAACCACCGTCGGGGCCGCGACCCCAGCGCGAGTCCCCGCACAACAATGAGCACCATGGCCGCCATACCCAGCAGGGTGTAGCGCCCGGAGATGTAGGGCGTGAGTATGACCGGCCACTCGGCGGGCAGCGCCGAGGCCATGGCCAGCACCACGCACGCCAACCCGGTGGCCAACCACGCCCACGACGGGCCACGAAGATCAGTGAGCACCAGCACCGCGATGATCGCCAGCAGCACCACGGCCATTGCAGTGAGCAGGGCCACGGGACCGCCGTCGACCCAGAACCGGGCCAGCCCCCGCTCCCCGACCACAAAGGTGCCCGACACGCGTTTGACCACGAAGTCGGCCACCGCCGGCAGAGATCCGGCTGGATCGGTGCGGCCGGCCCGGGTGCTGTAGCGCATGGCCAGAGCCAGGTTGATCGCTGCGGCCCCGACCACCACACCCGAGCGCAACCACAGGTAGCGACTCCGCTCGGTGAGCACCCGCCACAGCGCGACTGGGACCAGCAGCAACCCTCCGAGCCCGGTGAGCCCGACCACCGCCAGCAAACCCACCTCCGCGACGCGCACCACGATCCGTCCAGGCGCCGGCATGGCCAGCAGCACCATGGCCGCAACAGTGCCCCACCAGTGCAGATTCGCCAGGTTGCCCTGCACCTCCCAGACCCCTGGCAGCAGCACCAGGGCCGCCCCTGCGAGAACCCTGAAGCCGAACGAGCCGAGCAGCCCCGCGGCGCGCTCCGACAGCACTACCGACATCGCCAGAGCCGCCCCGAGGCAACTGCCGACGTACAGCATGACCGGCCAGAATTGCGGGGGGAACTGCCCCAACACCAGGGCGATCAACCGCTGCAGCGTCCACAGTTGACCGGCGTACACCTGGAACACGTTGCCCAGGGGTTCGAACGATCCGGCGAGGAACAACCGGCCGTCCTCCGCCCAGATCGTCGGGTCGAGCAGGCCGGCAGGGCGGCGGGCGAGCATCACTGCGGCGTACCCGAGGGTGATCAGCACCACCCACAACGTCCGCCGTCCAGTCGTGGCGGCATGGCCGGCGGTGGCCGTTCGAGGGGCCGAGGTGGTGCTCACACCCGAGAGTCTTGCACCCGTGTGAGGGCCCGGAATCGCGACCCGCTGGCGGCAGCCCCGCGCGCGGCTCCAACGCGGTTTACTGGACCTATGCCCTTCCAGGTGACCCACCGCGGCGCCGGCTACCGATTCGCCGACCTGACCACGCTGCTCGCCAAGGCGACGCCACTGCGCTCAGGCGATGTGCTGGCGGGAGTGGCCGCGGACTCTGCGCTGGAGCGGGCCGTGGCGCAGCGGTTGCTGGCGCAGGTGCCGCTGACGGACTTCATCGAGCATCCGCTGATCGCACCGGAGCGTGATGAGGTGAGCGACTACCTGCTGGCGTCACACGATCGCGCAGCATTCGCCCCCATCAGCGCCTTCACCGTGGGCGACTTGCGCGACTTCCTGCTGGCCGGGACGACCACTTCGCAGGTGCTGGCCGACCTCACGTTGGGGCTGCTGCCTGAGATGGTCGCCGCTGTCAGCAAACTGATGCGCAATCAGGACCTCATCGCTGTCGCCCGCAAACGCCACGTGGTGACGGCAATGCGCAGCACCCTCGGGCTGCCCGGCCGCTTCGCCACCCGGATCCAGCCCAACCACCCGTCGGACGATGTTGCCGGGATTCTCGCGAGCACCATCGACGGCCTGTTGCTCGGAGCCGGCGATGCGGTGATCGGGGTCAATCCCGCCACCGATGGTGTGGCTCCCATCGTGCGCATCTCGAACGTACTGGCCGAGCTCATCGATCGGCACCAGATACCCACCCAGTCGTGTGTGCTCTCGCACGTGACCCACACCATCGAGGCGATCAACCGTGGCGCCCCGGTGGACTTGGTGTTCCAGAGCATCGGCGGCAGCCAGGGCCTCAACCGCAGTTTCGGGCTCGATATTGCGCTGTTGGATGAGGCCCACGCGGCCGGCCGCAGCCTGGCTCGGGGCACCGTGGGCGACAACGTCATGTATTTCGAGACCGGCCAAGGGGCTGCGCTGTCGGCCAGTGCGCACCATGGGGTGGACCAGCAGACCATGGAGGCGCGCGCCTATGGCCTGGCCCGCCGCTACCGGCCGCTGTTGGTCAACACCGTGGTGGGCTTCATAGGGCCGGAGTACCTCTACGACGGCAAGCAGATCATCCGCGCGGGGTTGGAGGACCACTTCTGCGGCAAACTGCTGGGCCTGCCGATGGGTGTTGATGTGTGTTACACCAACCACGCCGAAGCCGACTCGGATGACATGGATACGTTGCTCACCCTGCTCGGTGTCGCCGGGGTCAACTACGTGATGGGGGTGCCCGGCACGGACGACGTGATGCTGGGGTATCAGAGCACGTCGTACCACGATGCGGTGTATCTGCGGGAGGTGCTCGGGCTGCGGTGGGCACCGGAGTTCGAGGCGTGGCTGGAGTCGGCAGGGATCATTCGGGACGGGGTGCTGACCGGCGCCATGCCGCAGGGGTTGCTGGCGGTGGAAGGGTGAGCGCGGATGAGGGCGGAACGCCTGCTGGGGACGAGGGCCGAGCCGACCTGATGCGGCCCGACCCGATGCGGCCCGACCCGTGGGCGCCGTTACGGGCCGCGACGCCGGCGCGGATCGGCCTGGGCCGGGTCGGCACGGCACCGTCGCTGGAGTCCGTGCTGGCGCTGCGGTCGGCGCACGCCGCCACCCGCGATGCCGTGTGGACACCGCCGGAGTGGGCCGCCATCGAGGCCGACCTCACCGAGCGTGGCATCGAGTGGCATTCGGCCCAGTCACAGGTGCCCGACCGTGCAACCTACCTGCTGCGACCGGACTTGGGTCGGGTGCTGTCCGATGACTCCCAGCAACGGGTGGCTGGGCTGCGCTCGGCAGGTGGCGTCGAGTACGACGTGGCGATCGTGCTCGTGGACGGACTCTCTGGCGAAGCGCTGACCCACCATGCAGTGCCGCTGGTGGGACTGCTCAGACGGTGGTGCGAGGCCCGATCCTGGCGGGTGGCGCCGGTGATCTGCGTGCGGCAGGGCAGGGTGGCGGTCGGCGACGAGGTGGGGGCAGCGCTGGGCGCCCGCATGGTGCTGGTGGTCATAGGAGAGCGACCGGGCTTGAGTGCAGCGGATTCGCTCGGCCTCTACCTCACCTACGACCCCGAACCCGGGCGCATGGACTCGGAGCGCAACTGCATCTCCAACGTCCGCCCCGGCGGCCTGGCGCTGGACGACGCGGCCCGGCTCGCCGAGGCCTATGCGGTGGCCGCACGCCAGCAGGCGTTAACGGGCACGGCGTTGATGGTGGAACTGCCGAGGACGGGTTCGGCTAGCGACGAGATCGGGCCCGTCGGCTGACGTCCGCAAGCGCTGCCGCGCCGGTTCGCTGCTGCGCTACCTCGTCGGTCCGTGTGTGCCGGCGGCACGGAATCCGGCAGCGCGGGTTGGGGTGGGTCCCGCGAAGGCGAGGACGGCGCTAGCGTGAACCCATGCGTGCGGCGGTGATCGGCACAGGCTGGGGTCGCGTGCACATCGCGGCTCTGCAGCGCCTCGGTGTTGAGGTGGCCGCGGTATGCGGCACGGAGTTGGCTCGCACCGAGCAGGTGGCACGGGACTGCGGCATCGCGCTGGCCCTCACCGATATCGACCGGCTTCGCCACCTCGGCCTGGACTTGATCACCATCGCCGCCCCGACGTCTGCGCACGCGCACCTTGTGGCACACCTCGGGCCGACTCCGCTGCTGTGCGAGAAGCCGGCGGTGGGCGTGGAATCGCCGGTTGCCAACCTGCCTTCGCCGAGCGGGCCGGTGTGGGTCAACTACGCGTTTCCGTTCCTCGAGGTGGTGGCGCAGGCCGAATCAGTGCTGGCGAGTATGGCCTGGCAGCCGGGAGACGGGACCGCGTCGGCTGATCATGCTGCGGTGGACGTGGTTTCGCACTACGACCTCGGCGGTCTGGTGACAGCCAACCGTTCGGATTGGCAGTGGCTAACCGATGTTGCCTCGCACCCGTGGTCGTGGGTGGTCTCCCGGTTCGGGCGGCCGGTGGCTGAGGTTGACGGGTGGCAGGTTGACGGTGGGGGCGCAGGGTTGGCCTACCGGTCCACCTCCGGGGTGGCGGTTTCCGTGACTGCCCTGCCGATCCCGGGCCTCGCCGGCCTGCGTCACGACCTGACGGTGCGTCTGGCGGGGCACTCGGTCAGCTTCGGGGGTGCCTTCCACCTCGGCAGGGACTGGTCGTTCGGGCCCGTGCTCCTGGACGGAACAGCGGTGGCGCGAGGCGAGGAGGAACCTGTCGCCTTCGACGCTGACCCTTGGTTCCTCGCCAACGTCACCGCCATCGAATCCGTCGTGCGTGCGGTAGGAGGTGACGCGAGCCGGCCGCCGCCGTTCACCTGGGATCAAGCGCTGATCCTTGACGCCTGCGTGCAGCAGGCCGCAGGCACTCGATGACGTCCACGTCAATGCACCAGTCAAACTCGCGGCAAAGCCAACACCTATCGTGATCTTGTGAGCGCAGACCGCAGTCCTGGACAAGAGGCGCCCCTCCCCGCCACACCGGACGCCGACCCACGAGCAGCTCGTTCGCTCATGATGGTTACGTACGTCGCGGGGGCCGTGGGACTCTTCATCGGATTCGCGACTGTCAGCGCTGACTCGCCGTCGCTCACGTGGGCCGTGGTGCTCATCGTCGTCGCGGGCGGGGGGCTGTCGTTCGTCCGCCATTCGATCTTCCACCGCTCCGATGCCGCGCGCATGGGCTGGACAAGCCCCGGCCGCAACAACTTCCAGATCGAGGTCGGAATCGCGAACCTCTCCTGGGCGGCCGTCGCCCTTGTGGCGGTCATCCTCGACTGGGGCATCGCCGTGCAAGCAGCGACCCTGCTGACGTTTGGCACCTACCTCGCCGGATCTGCGGCCATGCTCGTGCTCAGCTCCTCGAAGAACCGATCCCGTTCCCTGGGCCCAGTGATCGCGATGGCGCTGTTCGGCGTGATGCAGATCGTGCTGGGTGTCCTGGGAATGTCAGCCGGCTGATCGCACCCCCGGCGCGGCAACACCCTGCACCACTTCAAAGGCCCAGATCGACGACCCCTCAGCCACCGGCCGCCGACCCTCCCCGCCGTGTCCGGCAGCGAACGACCGCGACCCCAACCACGATTCGTAGGCGGCTCGGGACTCCCAATGCGTGACCACGAGATAGTCCTCGGTGCCCTCGACAGGTCGGAGCAACTCGAACGACATAAAACCCGGTGAGGATTCCACCATGCCGGCCCGTCCCGCGAACCGTGCCTCCAGTTCCGATCCAGCGCCCGGCGGCACCGACAGGACGTTGATGGCAACGAAGGTCATGTGTGGGTCCCTTTCGACGGTCCGTGCTGTGTCTGTGCGGTAATGCTGCCAGGCTACGACCAAGCGGAACCGGCGGCCACCTTCCCCCGAGCCTTGGGACCCTGCACACTATGTCCGTGGCCCCCCCACGCGACTATGAACACGTCAGCATCACCAGCCGCGACGAGCTGCGGGCCTGGCTCACCGTCAATGCCGACCGCGATGTTGGCATCTGGTTGGTCACCTACCGCAGCAGCACCGGAAAACCCGCCCCAAGCTACGACGACATCGTCGAGGAGGCACTCTGCTTCGGCTGGATCGACTCAACCATCCGCAACCTGGACGACGAGCGCAATGCCCTGCTCTTCACACCACGCAAACCGACCTCCACCTGGGCAGCCAGCAATAAGCGCCGGCTTGAGCGGCTGATCCCCGCGGGTCTGATGACCGAGCGCGGCCTGCGCGCGATCGAGGTGGCCAAGTCCAACGGCTCGTGGCAGATCCTGGACTCCGTGGAAGCCCTCGAGGTGCCGACGGATCTCGCGGCGGCGCTGGCTGCGGCCAATCAAACCGAGCGCTGGGACGCCACCAAGCCGGGGGTGCGCAAGCAACACCTGTGGCAGGTGGTCAGCGCCAAGCGACCAGAAACCCGCGCCCGACGTATCTCAGCCGTCGTTGCTGCCATGGCCGCTGATCCACCGTGAGCGCCACGCATGACGCCCGAGTGACGACGCCACCGACACGCGAAGTCCGATAGCTAGATCACGGGATTCGACGACGGCGGCAGCGCTCCCAGACCTGCGATGGCCTCGAGCACCACGATCGAGCGCGAATGTACCGGCCGTACCTCGCCACCGACGCGTTGGACCGCCGCCGCATGCGCGTCCGGCACCGGCCAGATGGCCGTGTCGAGCACCTCCTGCCAGACCGTCCCCACCTGCTCACCCGGGATCACGCAGTCCTCATCCTGCTCGCTGGCATTGAACAGCACGACGAACGAGGCGTCCTCGAGTTCCCGACCGAACTGGTCCTTCTCCTCCAAGGCCTGGCCGTTGAGCAGCACCGTGATGGTCTTGGCGTAGCCCACCTGCCAGTCGTCGGACGTCATCGGCTGGCCATCAGGCTTGAGCCACGTGATGTCCGGCACCTCGGCCCACTTGCTCAACGGGATCGGTTCGCCATTGAAGAACTTCTGTCGCCGGAAGATGGGGTGGCTACGCCGCAAGTCGATGAGCATCCGGGTGAAATCGAGCAACTCCTTGTCGGCGTCGGCCCAATCCATCCAGGTGATCTCGTTGTCCTGGCAGTAGCCGTTGTTGTTGCCCCGCTGGGTGCGCCCGATCTCGTCGCCGTGAGCGATCATCGGGACACCCTGGCTCAGCAGCAGCGTGGTCAGGAAGTTGCGCTGCTGCCTGGCCCGCAGTTCAAGCACTTCCGGATCGTCCGTCGGGCCCTCATCGCCACAGTTCCATGAGCGGTTGTGGGATTCCCCGTCGCGGTTGTCCTCGCCGTTGGCGTCATTGTGCTTCTCGTTGTAACTGACCAAGTCGCGCAGGGTGAAGCCGTCGTGGGCGATGACGAAGTTGATAGACGCGTGCGGGCTGCGGCCGTCATCGGCGTACAGGTCCGAGGAGCCGGTGAACCGGGACGCGAACTCACCCATGGTCGCGTACTCGCCCCGCCAGTAGTCCCGCACCGTGTCTCGGTACTTGCCGTTCCACTCGGTCCACAACGCGGGGAAGTTGCCCACCTGGTAGCCGCCCTCGCCCAGGTCCCACGGTTCGGCGATGAGTTTGACCTGGCTGACGACCGGATCCTGCTGAACGAGGTCGAAGAACGTCGAGAGTTTGTCCACCGAGTGGAACTCTCGCGCAAGGCTCGCCGCGAGGTCGAACCGGAACCCGTCGACGTGCATCTCGGTGACCCAATAGCGCAGCGAATCCAGGATTAGCTGAAGTGAGTGGGGGTTGCGCACGTTCATCGAGTTGCCGGTGCCGGTGGTGTCGAAGTAGAACGCCGGGTCGTCCTCGACCAGGCGGTAGTAGGCGGTGTTCTCGATCCCGCGAAACGAGAGCGTCGGGCCCAGGTGGTTGCCTTCGGCCGTGTGGTTGTAGACCACATCCAGGATCACTTCGATGCCCGCCAAGTGCAGTTGCTGCACCATTCCCTTGAACTCGGTCACCTGATTGCCCAGCGTGCCGGTGGCGGCGTACTCGTTGTGCGGGGCGAAGAAGCCGATGGTGTTGTAGCCCCAGTAGTTGCGCTTGTCCTGCCGCACCAGGAAGTCATCCTGCAGGAACTGATGGATTGGCATGAGCTCGACGGCGGTCACACCGAGCTTGAGCAGGTAGTCGACCATCGCGGGGTGGGCCAACCCTGCGTAGGTGCCGCGCAGCGGCTCGGGCACATCCGGGTGCAGCATCGTCATGCCCTTGACGTGCGCCTCATAGATCACCGTCTCGTTGTACGGACGATCCAGCTTGCGGTCACCGCGCCAGTCGAAGAACGGGCTCGTCACCACCCCGAGCATGGTGTGGCCGAGGCTGTCGGAGGTGTCCTGGACGTTGGGTTCGCCGAAGGTGTGGCCGTAGTTGGCTTGGTCACCGTCGGCCATTCCGTGGATGGCTCGGGCGTAGGGGTCGAGCAGGAGTTTGTTGGGGTTGTAGCGCAGGCCACGGGCCGGGTCCCACGGACCGTGCACCCGGTAGCCGTAGCGCTGGCCCGGGCCCACGATCGGCAAGAAGGCGTGCCAGATGCCGGCGTCCTTCTCCTCCAGCGCGATACGCGCCTCGACCCCGGCATCGTCGATCAGGCACAACTCGACACCGTCGGCGGCGCCGGCGTACAACGCGAAATTGGTGCCCACCCCGTCGAATATGGCCCCGAACGGGTACGGCCGACCCGGCCACTGCATCCCAGCATGAAACGGCACTACAGCCTCCTGATGGTCTCGACGGGCTCCAACCTAGCCCGACCCGACCCCCTGACGCATCGGGCAGAGAGCGGCCGGAGTAGATCGGAAG
>JAUPKO010000210.1 GCA_030837395.1 Actinomycetota bacterium
CGAAACCGCGGGCCCGCTTGTCTACGTAGTAGGCGCTGTCCGAGGCGAAGTAGGTCATCTCGCCATCACTCTTGATCAGCACGCGATCCTTGTCGTCGTCGAAGTCCGTGGTGCGCAGCCAGGTGGCGTCGTCGGCGACGTAGAGGTGCCCGCCGCGGCGCAGAGCCTCCAGCCCTCGCTCCACCGCACCGCTGGAGTGCAAATGCCGCTCTGAGTACCACACGTCGAAGTGCGTGCGGAACAACTCCAGCACCGCCTCCTGCTGCGCCCGCTGGCGGTGGTAGCCCTCCTCCCGGAACTCCACCATCGCCTCGTCCTCGGGCAAGTCGAGAAGTTCCGGCCGGTCCGCCACGATGGCCGCCGCCAGATCCAGCACGTACGCGCCGTGGTAGCCATCCTCCGGCGCCGGACGCCCCTTCGCCGCCGCCAACAGCGACTGGCCGAAGCGATCCATCTGCACGCCGCGGTCGTTGACGTAGAACTCCCGGGTGACGTTGGCCCCCGCGCCGGCCAGCACCCTGGCCAACGCGTCACCGACCGCGGCCCAGCGGGTGTGACCCAAATGCAACGGACCTGTGGGGTTGGCCGAGATGTACTCAACGTTGATGCTGACCCCGGTCAAGGTCTCGACTGCGCCATAGGCGGCCCCGGCCGTCACCACGTCTGCCGCAACCTGCCCCTGCGCCGCGGCCTCGAGGGTGATGTTGATGAAACCCGGACCGGCGACCTCGGCCGACGCGACCCCGACGGTGTCGGTCAGCGCGTGGGCAATCGCGGCGGCGACCTCCCGCGGGGGCATTCCGGCCGGCTTGGCCAGGCGCATGGCGACGTTCGTAGCGTAGTCGCCGTGCTCGGGGTTGCGCGGCCGCTCGATCACGACATCACTGGGAATCGCGTCGGGCGTCAGGGGTAACTGGCCGGTGGCGACGGCGGCGGCGATGGCCGCCCCGACCGCTTCGGCGAGGGCCTCGGGAGTCATGTCCTCAGGGTACGCACGTGCCCGACAGGTCAGCAGGGTGGCGCGGTGGCATCTTCGGGCACTGCCGGATCGCGTTGTGACGGCGACATGGCCACGATGAGCGACAACGGTTCGGTGGTGGTCGCCTGCGGTGGGTCGGCCACCTGGCCACGGGTAGCGATCCGCAGCCTGGATGGCTCATCGGCGTTCTCGAAGCCGGCGTCGATCCCCTCGCCGGGCTTGACCTGGCCGCAGACGCGGTAGTAGCCCTGGGCCTCGATATCAAGAACGAGTTGCACGGCGTCCGCGGCCACGGCGGCGTCGACCGACGCGGGCGACTGATCCTCGGTCAACGGGCGGGCGTAGGCCCACAGATAGTTCCGTTCGGCCCCGACCCGGGCGCACCACGGGCCCTCGTAGTAGTCACCCGAGGCGGTGGAGAGGTTGCCCGGATAGCCCTCGAGTTCGATCTGGGTGCAGGGCCGGTAGGCGACGCCGAAGAAGTTGCTGACATCGCGGGCTGGTCCCGGCACCAGAGTGCCGACGGGGGCCGGCTCGGCGCTGGTGATGGATTCGCCACAGCCGGTCAGCCCCAGCGCGGCCGCTGCCAGCACGGCGGCCCCCGGGCGGACGTCGCGGAGGCGGTACCAAGATCGGGTCATGCGGTGACCTGCACCTCCACTCGTTTGCTCCACGGCTGCGGCCTGTGCCCGGCACGAGCATCGACGACGCACGGCACGGCACAACTGTGGCATCACGGCTGCCTCATGCGGGCACCGGTCGTGTAATCGCGACTGCTAATCTTGCCTTCACCCTGCGCCCCCGTAGCTCAGGGGATAGAGCAGTGGCCTCCGGAGCCATGTGCGCAGGTTCGAATCCTGCCGGGGGCACCATAGCCTTTCGCACCGTCGACACCAGCCCATCACTGGCGGCACGCTCCTGATCAGCAGGCTCGCGGTAGCCTCCCGGCCATGACCGACGTGACTGTGGAACTGGCCGGGCACGTACTGCTCATCGGTATCAACCGGCCAGCCAAGCTGAACTCTTTCAACCTCGCCACCATCGATGCCTTCGCCGCGGCATATCAGCGACTGGCTGACACTGATGATGCCCGAGTCGCGGTGGTGTTCGGCCACGGCGAGCACTTCTCGGCCGGCCTGGACCTGGCCGAAGTCGGTCCTGCGGTGGCCGAGCACGGCCCGCAGGCCCTGGCGGGGGACTACGACTACGACCCCTTCGGGGTCTGGAAGCCACAGGTGCCCAAGCCCGTGGTGTTGGCGTTGTCCGGTTTTGCCTACACCCTGTCGATCGAGTTGGCCCTCAGCGCCGACATCGTGGTGGCCGCCGCCGGCACCCGGTTCGCCCAGTTGGAGATCGCCCGCGGCATCATGCCTTTCGGCGGCGCCACCTTCCGCGCGCCTGCCGCGCTGGGCTGGGGCAATGCGATGAGGTTCCTGCTCACCGGCGACGAGTTCGGCGCCGAGCACGCCCATCGCATCGGCCTCGTGCAGGAGGTCGTGCCCGACGGCGAGCACCTCGCGCGGGCCACTCAGATCGCCGAGCGGATTGCTGCCCAGGCCCCCCTGGGCGTGCGTGCCACCTTGGCCAACGCACGGGCGGCACGCGAGAGCGGACCCGCGGCGGCGGTCGCCCATTTAACGCAGTCGCTGCCGCCAATCCTGACGAGCGCCGACGCCGCCGAAGGCGTGTTGAGCTTCGTCGAGCGGCGGTCGGCGACCTTCCGGGGCTGTTGACCGGACGCGACGCACGCCACAAAGCACGCGCCCGATCACGGCGTGAACCCGCATCACAGGGCACCATGGTGCGGTGACCGATCTTCCCCCGGAGTTCGAGTCGTACCTCCAGCCAGAGGACGACCCCCCGCCCACACCTGCTGCCGCCACGCCTGCTGCCGCCACGCCTCGCGCGGGCCGCCAGGTCCCGGTGATCCCCGCTCCGCCAGTGCTGCACCCGTCGAAGCCACAGAACCCGCCGGCACCACCGGCGCTCCCAGTGGTGCCGGTGATCGGTGCCCCCGCCGGGCCCGAGTCGGCGTCACCGCCGGCCGCACCGCCGGTGGTGCCCAAGGTGCCACCACCCGGGGTGCCACCGCAGCCGCCGGCATCGGGCGCATCCCCGCCACCGGCCACCCGCCGGCGC
>JAUPKO010000211.1 GCA_030837395.1 Actinomycetota bacterium
GCTGTCTGTGCTCGACGTTGCTGCGGAGCGTCTCGGTGAGCTGGGCAGCGAGGAGAAGCGGTGGCGCGGGGGTGACTCTTGCTAGCCTCACGACCATGGGTGGGAGTTGGGCAGCGATCGGATGAGGCCGGCGATGGAGTCGGGGACGGAAGTGACGCGGGGGCACCCGTGTTGGCGGTTCTTTCGGCGCGCCGACGCAGTGATGGAGTCGGTTGCGACATGGAGAAGAGACTTCGCCCTGCCACCGTTCGCCGAGGGGCGTCGATGGGGCTCCGAACCATGTTGCACCTGGGTTGACGAGATCGTATGGCCCCTGGATGCGGTGTTGACGCCGTGAGTGACTTGCCATCGGGCTGGCATTGGGAGTGCGTAGCTGAGTTCGCCGACGGAGGGCTATTCAGTGACGGCGACTGGGTAGAGACGAAGGATCAGGATCCGCAGGGGGAGGTTCGCCTGACGCAGTTGGCCGACGTTGGGGTTGGTTCGTTCCGAAATCGGAGTGATCGTCGGCTCCGTCGCGATCAGGCTGCGGCTTTGGGATGCACCTATCTCGCACCGAACGACATCCTGATCGCGAGGATGCCCGATCCCATCGGGCGGGCCTGTCTCGTTCCGGCAGTGATCGGCGAGGCTGTGACGGTTGTCGATGTCGCCGTATTGCGGATCCGACGGCCCGACGTTGTCCCCACCTATGTGATGTGGGCGATCAACTCGCCAACCTTCCGCCAGCACGTAGAAGCGCTGCAGTCGGGAACCACGCGAAAGCGCATCTCGCGTCGTAACCTGGCCACCCTCCGGATACCCGTCCCGCCGCTGGAGGAGCAGCGTCGAATAGTCGCCATCCTCGACGACCACCTTTCCCGCCTCGACGCGGCCGATTCACTTCTGCGGAAGTCGTCTGTCCGCCTTCGCGGGCTTGGCGAGGCAATCATGCGCAGCGAACTGCTCGGTACGACGCATGCCGGCGCGCGTCACCCCCCGAATCTGCCTGCCGTCGGAACCAATGACGGCGTCCTCGCGCACCTGCCTCCCGGGTGGCGTTGGACGCGGTTGGGCGAGTTGGCTGACGTGGTAGGCGGGGTCACGAAGGACGCCAAGAGGCAATCCGATCTAACGTTCGTGGAAGTGCCTTATCTGCGCGTGGCCAATGTTCAGCGCGGGCGGTTGGACCTGTCGAAGATCAGCACCATCCGAGTGCCTCCGGCGAAGGCGGCGGCGCTGCGTCTGCTACCCGGAGACGTGCTGCTCAATGAGGGTGGCGACCGCGACAAGCTTGGGCGCGGGTGGGTGTGGGACGGTCAGATTCCCGATTGCATCCATCAGAACCACGTCTTCCGCGCCAGGGTCATCGACGACTCGATTGACCCACGTTTGCTGTCGTGGGCGGCCAACCTCATCGGTGGCCCCTGGTGTGAGAGCAACGGTATTCAGAGTGTGAATCTCGCCTCGATCAGTTTGAAGAAGATTCGGCTCATGCCCGTTCCCGTTCCGCCTGTTGAACTCCAGCCAGCCATTGCCGCCAAGATCGCCGATCGCCTCGCCGGAATCGAACATCTGCATCGTGACCTGGATGCTGCACTCAACCGATCCAAGGCCCTCCGCCGATCGTTGCTTGAGGCGGCGTTCTCGGGACGCCTGACCGGATCGGCAGTCCCGGATTCCGCTGCGGAGTCGGCGTCGACAGAGGCCTCCAGCGTCAACCCACCTTCCTCGCAGGCCCCCGCCCCAACCCCCAACACCGAGGACGCAACCCATGACTGACAGCCGCGCCCTTGTCGACAAGCTCTGGTCCTACTGCAACGTGCTGCGCGACGACGGGGTCTCGACGATCGAGTACGTCGAGCAGCTCACCTACCTGCTGTTCCTGAAGATGGCGCACGAGCGCGCTACCCGCACCATGCGCCCCGAGCAGATCGTGCCCGAGTCCTGCTCGTGGCAGCGCCTGCTCGACGCCGACGGCGACGAACTCGAGGTCACCTACCGGCACATCCTGGCCGAGCTCGCGCGCCAGCCGGGCACGCTCGGGGTGGTGTTCCGCAAGGCGCAGAACCGCATCCAGGACCCGGCCAAGCTGCGTCGGCTGATCGTGGACCTGATCGAGCGCGAGCAGTGGTCGTCCGCGGACGCCGACGTCAAGGGCGACGCCTACGAGGACCTGTTGCAGCGGGGCGCGGCGGACATCAAGACCGGCGCGGGGCAGTACTTCACGCCGCGGCCGCTGATCGAGGCGATGGTGGAGTGCGTGCGCCCGACGGTGGCCGACACAGTGGTCGATCCGGCGGCGGGCACGGGCGGATTCCTGTTGATGGCGCACGAGTATGCGGCGCGGCAGGCGGAGGCGTCGGGGCAGTTGTCGCCGGAGAATCGGGCGAAGTTGGGGTCGGGGTTCGTGCATGGGGTGGAGTTGGTGGACGGCACTGCGCGGCTGGCGGCGATGAATCTGCTGCTGCACGGGATCATCGCGCCGTCGGGGCCGTCGCCGATCGAGGTGCGCGATTCGTTGACGGCCGATCCGGGGCGGCGGTGGTCGGTGGTGTTGACGAATCCGCCGTTCGGGCGCAAGTCGTCGGTGACGATGGTGGGCGCGGATGGTCGGGAGTCGAAGGAGGAGTTGGAGATCGCGCGGTCGGACTTCTGGACGACGACGAGCAACAAGCAGCTCAACTTCGTGCAGCACATCGCGACGATTCTGGACATCAACGGCCGGGCGGCGGTGGTGTTGCCGGACAACGTGCTGTTCGAGGGTGGGGCGGGGGAGACGATCCGGCGGCGGTTGATGGCGCAGTTCGATGTGCACACGTTGCTGCGGCTGCCGACGGGCATCTTCTATGCGCAGGGGGTGAAGGCGAACGTGCTGTTCTTCGACAAGAAGCCGGCGGCGGAGGCGGCGTGGACGCGGCGGTTGTGGGTGTATGACCTGCGCACGAATCAGCACTTCACGTTGAAGCAGAACCCGTTGCGGCGGGCGGATTTGGACGAGTTCGTCGAGTGCTATGCGCCGGGGCGGCCGCGGGATGGGCGGGTGGAGTCGGAGCGGTTCCGGTCGTTCGGGTACGAGGAGTTGGTGGCGCGGGACAAGGCGAATCTGGACATCACGTGGCTGAAGGACTCGTCGTTGGAGGACTTGGACAATCTGCCGGCGCCGGAGGTAATCGCGAGGGAGATCGTGGAGGATCTGACGGCGGCGCGGGCCGAGTTCGTGGCGGTGGCTGCGGCGCGGGTGGTGGCGGGTGTGGGTTTGGATTAGCGGGGGGTGGGGAGGGCGGCTAACTCTCGGCGGATGGCTTCGGCCTCGTCGCGCCGGCCGA
>JAUPKO010000020.1 GCA_030837395.1 Actinomycetota bacterium
GGCATCGGAGAAGTGCATGAAGAGGGCATTCCCGGTCGCGGTGCGCCAACGGTCGAGGTAGGTGCGATAGGCAGCGCCCATCGCCTGGGCACGGTTGGCCCCCGTGAACGAGGCCGTCAAGGCAGCGTTGCCAGGATCGCCAGCCAGGTGCTGCCCGCCCTCGTAGGCGACCAGTCTCACGCCCCATCTGCCCGCCAAAGTGACGTGATCGGCGGTCCAGCGATCCACCTCGACCGTCTGCGCCCTTGCCAGGTCGGCGAACACCTCCGCCTGACTCAATTGCGCCAGCCGTCGCGCCTCGGCCGGGTCGAACGGGTTGGCGCCGGGCAGGCCCAAGTACGGTGCGATGGCGATCTCGTCGGTGGCGGCCCGCGCACCTGGGACGGCCAGGCGCTGTTCCACCACCCAGGCGTTGGCGGCCTGCCCGGCCATGACGCGGATCACCGGCCGCCCGGCGGCGGCGAACTCAGCCTCGACGACAGCCATCACCTCCGCATGGCGCTGGCCAACCCGCTGCTGAAGTCCAAGGAACGCATCGCCCCCGCCCAAACCGAGCGACTGCCCCTCCGCGGCCAACTCGTGAAAGGCCCGGAAGGTCGGATTCCACGTCTCGTTCGAGAACTCGTAGCGAGCCGTGAGCCCGGGCGCGAGCGTGCCGGCGACCACCCGCGCGTGACATCTGACCCAGTCCTGCGAGGCCTCGTGCGGGACCGTGAACCAAGGGTCGGCCCCGAGGAGATTGGCCAACTCCACCATCCGCTCGACGCTCACACCGCCGGAGGTCCCCTGCGAGTAGGACGACGGCAACACCCGGGTGTCACAGGTGAAGGTGCGTCGGGACTCGGCGAAGGTCGAATTGGTCCGCTGCCAATCCATGAAGCGCAGCGCCCGGTAGGGCGCCAACTGGCGAACGTAGGCCGCCCGGAACACCGCCCCGGATGCCTCCCCTGGAACCATCACCCGCACCGCCCTGATCGGCGCTGCCGGATCGGTGCGACGCAGGTTGAGCAGGGCGATCCCCTGACCATCCAGGGCTACTGTGCCCGATCCGCCGTCGGCGGCCGCACTGCTGAAGGAGGTGCCGTTGATGTCGAAGGCGCCAATACCGGACCACGTCACACGGTAGGTGCCCGCCGGGTATCGCCCCTCCGCCAACACCAGGGTGCCGAACTGGTCAGCGGCCAGGCGCGCGGGCCACCCGTCGCGGCGCAACTCCAACGCGGCGCCCGCTCCCCATGGCGCACCGGCGCGTTGGGGCACCCAGTCGCCGGCCTGGTCGGTCAAGTTCGCGAACGGCACCAACCCGTCGTAGTACGTGACCGCACCGAGATTGCTGCCGAGATTGCCCGGATCCGTGGCCGCAGCCACGACGGGAGCAGCGACGTTGCGCTGCGCTGCGGCCGACATCGGCAGCCCGGCGAACCCCACCAGGGCCACCACCATCGCCACCAGCCACAACACCCGCAGGCGTGGCCTCAACACACCGGGCATCAGCGGCTCCCCTCGACGGTTCCTGCCGATGCGCCCATGGTAGGCGCAGTCCCGGCGCGTGGACACCGATTGCGCCCGAGCCCTAGGCTCCGTTGACGCACCGCAATGATCGACGCCTTCGACGGTGCGCCTTGGACCTGGATCGGATCGGAAGGATCGCGCCATGCGCAGAATGACAATCGTTACCGGGGCGGCGTCATTGGCCGCTCTCACCGCCCTGGCGGGATGCTCCTCCTCAAGCACCTCAGCGGAGTCCTCCGAATCCGCGACAGCCTCACCCGCGGCATCCTCCGCAGCCGCCTCGACATCGGCCTCCCCCAGCCCCACCGCGCCCTGCACCCTCGCGCCGGACACCCGGGTGACCGACCTCACCTACGCCCAACTCCAGCAATACGAATTGAACAACGGCGAGAAGATTCCCACCCTGGCCGAGTTCCTGGACTTGGCCAACGAGGCGAAGGTCGGGGTGCTGCCGGAGATCAAGACCTTCGCCGCCGCGGAGGGCCAGGCCAAGCCGGTGCCGACTCAGGCGCAATTCGCCCAGTACACCGAGATGCTGAACGAGCGCAAGGACATCGCCGAGAAGCTCATCGGCTCGTTCGACGAATCCACTTTGAAGTACTTCGCCGACGCGCAACCCGATTGGCCGCGCATCTGGTTCCGCGGCATCGGCAACGGCGACGCCTTCACCCCGCCCACCGTCGAGGAGATGCAGACCCGCGCCCCATCCGGCAACGCCCTCGGGGTCATCAACCTGCTCTACTTCCAGGGCACCTTCCCGCCCAACCAACAGGCCTATGACACCCCGGCGGCGTTCGCCGACGCGGGAATCCCGGTCTACATCTGGTACAACACCGCGACCGGCGGCGACAGCCCCACCGACGCACCGGGTCTGGCCGGGGTCACCTCACCAGGCTGGGAGGCGATCGCCAGCCTGACGCCCAAGAACGTGAAGTGGATCGCCACCGACATGACCAAGGAGTACACGGCCTGGGCCGACGCCGCCGGCGAGGCGGCTCAGCCGATCCCGGCCATGGTGGCCCACCGCGGTGGTGGTGAGGCAGACGTCAGCGAGAACTCGCTCGGCGCCTTCACGCAGGCCGTCGACAACGGCGCGAAGGTGCTCGAGACGGACGTGCAGTGGACCAAGCCGAC
>JAUPKO010000212.1 GCA_030837395.1 Actinomycetota bacterium
GACCGGGCCGGGCCGTCTCGTACCGTTCCAAGCGGCCTACGTGGGGGGCTGGACCTCCAACGAGCCCGAGGTCCCCCGCGTTCAGGTGCGGACTCTCGCCTTCGGCCCGTCGACGCCATGGGAGGAGCCCGAGGACGCGGCACCGGCGCCTGTGGCGGACCTGGGCGCGACCGACATCCGACGCCTGACTGATTCGATCATCGACGCCGCGACACTGGCGGACCTACCGGTCCCACGCCGTCCGTGGCTGCCCGAGCTCGCGGCAGCGTACGACCTTGCGGCGCTGCCCACGCGGCGCACGGACACCGAACTGGTCTTCGGCGTGGGCGACAATCCCGATGCCCAGCAGCAGCCGGTCGTGTCGTTCAACCCCGATCGAGACGGCTCGATGGTCGTCTACGGGACCGGTGGCTCAGGAAAGAGCACCTTCCTTCGGTCGATGGCGATCGCTGCCGGCCTCACAGCCCGCGGCGGGCCCTGCGAGGTGTTCGCCGTCGACTTCGGCGCCCGGGGCCTGGCGGCACTGGAGAGCCTTCCCCACGTGGGCAGCGTCATCAGCGGCGAGGACGATGAGCGGATCGAGCGGCTGATCCGCCGGCTGCGCAACGTCATCGACGACCGGGCCCGCCGGTATGCCGCGGTGAATGCCGGAACCATCACCGAGTACCGGACCCTGGCCAACAGCCCCCTCGAGGCGCGCATCCTCCTGTTGGTCGACAACCTCGGCGCCTTCCGCCAGGCGTACGAGACCGGGGGGCGGCAGGCGGTGTTCGACTCCTTCCAGACTCTCGCGGTTGACGGCCGACAAGTGGGGGTCCACGTGGTGGTGTCGGCGGACCGTCCCGGCGCCGTGCCCTCGGCGCTCGCCTCGTCGCTGCAACGCCGGCTCGTGCTTCGCCTCGCCAATGAGACCGATGACGCGATCCTGGGCGTGCCGAAGGATCTGTTCGATCAGGAGTCCCCGGCAGGCCGCGGGTTCATCGACAACTGGGAGGTGCAGGTCGCGGTCCTGGGAGGAACCAGCAACGTCGCCGAGCAGGCGGTGGCGATCGAGGAGCTGGCCGAGTCGATGCGCCGTGCCGGGCGGTCGACGACTCCACCGATCAGCCGACTGCCGGAGCGGGTCCTGCTGGACGACCTGCCGGACCAGGTGGACTCCCGTCCGATCCTGGGTGTCGAGGGGGCCACGCTGGAGGCCATCGGATTCCCCGACACCGGATGCTTCTTGATCGGCGGGCCTCCTCGCAGCGGTCGCACGACCACGGTCGCCAGCATGCTGAGCGCGCTGCGACGGCGTCGGCCCGACACGACGCTGGCCTACTTCGGGCATGGCCGATCTCCCTTGGTCACCACGACCGCTTGGGCGTTCTCAGCGCTCGACGTCGATGCGGCGTGTGAGACGGCGAAGGAGTTGACGCAGGCCCTGACCAGCGGCCGTTTCGATGGCGCCGGCGGCGCCGGTCCGCGGCTGGTGGTGGTGATCGAGTCCCCCGCCGACTGGCAGAGCACGGCGGCGGACGGGCCGCTCACCGATCTGGTGAAGGCGGTGCGCCTGCACGGGCAGTTCGTGATCGCGGAGGGCGAGACGGGGACCATGAGCGCGTCCTACGGCCTGCTGCAGCAACTGAAGGCGGACCGGACCGGGCTCGCATTGCAGCCGGACCAGATGGACGGGGACACCTTGTTCCGGACGTCGTTCCCGCGGCTGAACCGGGCCGCGTTTCCGCAAGGTCGCGGGCTGCTGGTGCAGGACGGTGCGATGGCCCGCGTCCAGGTGGCGCTGGCGTCCCCGCTGCGGGGGACGCGGTGATGGGGACTTGTGCCCATGGTCACCACAGGCGTCGCGATCTATGGTCTTGGCATGGCTCAGGCGAGGTGCCTGGACCGCAGTGCAGGGAAGGGTCCTGATTCCATCGGGGGGTCGGGGGAGACGCAAGGGAGAAGATCATGGCTCAGATGGTGGGAATGGATGTCGAACAGGTCAAGGCACTGTCGAAGCAGATGACCGATGGTGCGAGCACGATCCAGGACCTGATCGGGCGGCTGACCAGCGGCCTCAACAGCACCACGTGGGTGGGTGCGGACCGCACGAAGTTCGACGGCGACTGGGAGAACTACAAGGGCATGCTCACCAAGGTCGCGGGCTCGTTGACCGAGACCGCGAACCACCTGACCCAGCAGGCCACGTCGCAGGAGCAGGCGTCCGGGAACTGAACCATCGACGGGTGGGGGGAGGCAGCGCCTCCCCCCACCCGTTCACCGGTATCGATGATTGATCGGGGGAGAAGCACGTGACCATGGTCGGAGCGGACGTTGAGTCCCTGGAGCGCCTGGCCGACGAGATGGGCCGTGCGGCCCGACGGCTGGACGACGTCCGCGATCGCCTGACGACCTCGGTCCGCTCCGCGACATGGGTCGGCGCCGAGGCGGAGGCGTTCCGACGGTCTTGGAACGCGCATCACAGCCACGTCATGCTCAGTGCGGGGGCGTGCCTGCGGTCAGCGGAAACCGAGCTGCGACGTCAGGCAGTCGAGCAGGCGGACGCCTCAGCCGCGGACGCGGGACCGGGGGCGGCTGCGATGGCAGGACTGCTCGCGGCCATGGCGGTCGCCACCGGGGTTGGCTCACCGGGGCATTCGAACTACACAGGCGCATGGACGAGTTTTCTGGCATCCCAGCCCCCGCCCTCCCCCCAGGAGGTGGCGAAGCGGTGGGCCGCGATGACCGCCGACGAGCAGTCGGAGCTCATGCGGGAGCATCCGGATCTCATCCGGAATCTGGACGGCATCCCGTTCCAGACTCGTGACGTGCTCAATCAGGCCGCCCTCAGGGAGGACATGAGCCGGCTTGACCCGGCGTCGGAGGAATGGCAGAACCGTAACCGCATCCTCACGGCGCTGCAGGGATCGGTGCCCCCGGTCCGGCAGTTGGCCGTGTATGACGCGAGCGACAGCAACTTCCCACCGTTAGCGGCGGTGTCCGTGGGCGACCTGGACACGGCGACCAATGTGGCGGTCAAGACCCCAGGTCTTGACTCCACATCCGATGACATCGTTGGCGGGACGGATGAGATGGCGCTCCTGCGGCGCGAGACGATGTTCCAGAC
>JAUPKO010000213.1 GCA_030837395.1 Actinomycetota bacterium
CGACACTAAGGTGAATGAAGGTGATCACGCATGTTCCATTGCGGCGCGTCGAAATCCTTGGGGAAGAAAGCTGCTGTTCTCGTGGCCGCTATGGTGACGGCCCTGGCTGGGATCGGAGTGACATCCTCCCCCGCGAATGCGATCAACCGAGTCTCATGCGGTGACCGGGACGATTTCCTTAAGTTACTCTCGGATGCAACGACCTGCTGGGCCAATGCTGGCACCGCAAAGGTGAAGTTGTACAGGGTGAGCGCTATATTTTCGGGCAACAACGCCGGTTACATCCAAGGCTACGGCCCTTGGACCAGAACCAGTTTCCGTAAGTGGGTCTGCATGCCGATCTCGAAGCGCACCATCACTAAGGTGCACATCAAGTGATCCATGGACGATCGCATAGCCAGGATCCCGAGGGCGGTCCGTATTTCGCGGGCTGCCTTCGGGGGGCTGCGATCGCAATAGTCTTGGCCCTGGCCGGGTGTGGATCCCCGGCCCATCCCATGGACGGGCAGGGCGGGTCGCCGTTGCAGGAACCTTCTCTGGGACCGATCGATCAGGTCACCGACCCTGCCTTGGCACACAGGCCACTAGATGCTTTCCTGCTGTCGGGCAAGCAGATCGTCAGGTTGGAATCCGCCCGGTACGCAGCGATGAACCGCTGCTTGGAGGAACGGAGCGCACAAGGACGGTTCGACATTCCCGAGGGCCTACCGGGATTCATCGAGGGTATGGTGACCGACCGCGTCGTCCGGTCAGATCTGTACGGGTACTTCGATGTGCGCAACGTGCGGAGCACCGGGTACCACAGGCCGAACTCCGAGACAGTTTCGATCGAGTCGCGTTCGCTGGCCGGGGTCCCGGAAACTGTCGTCGAGGCATGCCGTTCGAGTGGAGAACGTGCCGTTGCAGGAATTGTCTCCCCGACAGACCTCGAACTCCTGTCGAGGCTACCCGGGGGAGGCCCTGGCCTCCCCCTGCGGGACAGTAGGTACGAGGCGGTTGTGGCGCGTTGGCGCACCTGCATGGAAGAGCAGGGGTTCTCGTACCCTGATCCCCTTGCCGCAATCGGGGACCGACAGTGGCGCGTCCTGGAACCGAGCGGTACCGAGAAAGCTGTGGCCGTAGCCGACGTCGAATGCAAGATTTCGACGAATCTCGTGGGAGTGGCCCTGGCTGTGCAGGCCGCAAACGACGAGCGGTACATCCGCACATACGAGGTGCAGTTGCAGGAACAGCACGACCATCTCCTGAGCGCGACGGTTTCGCAGGAATGATCAGATGGGGAGAATAACCACACCCTTCCCCGGCCTCGCTTAGAGGGAGTTTCCCCGATAAGTTGATCTTGCGGTGTGAACGTGCAGGTCATGGCTGGTTTGGTGGTGGTCGGCGTGTATTACCCATCAGCGTTTGGGGGCGTGCTGGTCGAGGTTGAACAGGTCGTAGAGGCGTTGTTGGGTGGGGTTGATGTCGGTGAGCAGGCGTCGGGCGCGGGGTCGGCCTTTGGCTCCGTCGTGGTAGAGCAGCACGGTTTCTTCGATGTCGCCCAACACGTTGAGCAGTTCGCGGACGGACAGGTGTAGTCCGATGTGTTCGGCTTGGCGGCGCATCAGGTGGGCGACGGCCAGGGCCAGGACGCAGCAGAAGACGTGGACGCGGATCTTCTGGTCGGTCCAGTGGAACATTGGGGAGAAGGACACCACGTGGGGGTCCTTGAGTTGGCGGAACCCGAACTCGATCTCGGATGGGGAGCGGTAGGCGGCCACGATGTCGGGGACGGTCCAGTCGTCGTGGTCGGTGACCAGGATCCGTTTGCCGAAGATCTCCCGCTCCAGGGCGCGGCGGGCGGTGGGGTCGATCCGCCAGGACAGGCGTAGCTCGGCCGGGGTGGTGCCGGTCAGGGTGCCGGTCAGCACGCGGCGGACCTAGCGGGGCCGGGTGATCGTCTCGATCGCGGCCTGGACGGCGTCGCGGCCGCGGCGGGTCTTGCCCCGCGGGCCAGGGTCGCGGCCAGCTCGTCCAGGGCGCGGGTGGCCTTGGCCAGGGTCTGGTCGAACCCGCGGGAAGCCGTCCGCCGGCGGTGACGGGTCGGGCGGGCAGACCAAGCGCGGTGTAGGCAGGCGGAAGCAGGGCGGGCAGCCGGGGCACCGCGGTAACGGCCTGGCCAGGGTTGCGGTCCCGGATCACAAGGAGCCAGTGGAGCCGAAGGCCTGCGCGGGGTGCGGTGCCGGCCTGGCGGGCGCGGAAGGTTCGGTGGCGTGGAGTGTGCCGGTGTTCGACCTGCCCACGGTGGCGTTGACGGTGACCGAGTACCTGATGATGCGGCGGGTCTGCTCGTGCGGGTGCGCCACGACTGCGGACCTGCCGGTCGGGGTGCGCGGCGGGCCGGTCTGTTACGGGCCGAACGTGACCGCAGCGGCGACGTGGCTGGCGTCCCAGGGGCGTGATCGGGGTCGCGCGGGCCGCGGACATGATGTCGACGTCGCTGGGCGCGCCGGTGTCGACCGGGTACGTCTCGTCCTGCTTGGCCCGTCTGGACGCCTCGTTGACCGCAGCCGGGTTCGAGGAAGCGTTGAAGGCCGCGTTGTGCGAGCAACAGGTGCTGGGCACCGACGAGACCCCCGCCCCCATCACCGCCTCCGGGGCCGCTGCCGAGGCAGCCAAGACGGGGCAAG
>JAUPKO010000214.1 GCA_030837395.1 Actinomycetota bacterium
TGCGCACGTGGCCGCCTGCCCGGCCTGCTCCAAGGACCTCTCGCTGATCCAATCGCTGCTGAACGCAGACGGTCCAGACTCCGTCGGTTCACCCGGAAATGACACCCAAGGGCAAGCCGACGAGTCCGACCTCCCCGCCGCCGCGCTCACGGCAATGGCCGATGCCGCCGATGGACGCGACCCTGCGCCGGAACCGGATGTCCCAGCATCGACCGTCGACACCGCTGCCGCCGGGATGGGCCGCACCGACGCCACCGGCGGGCGACACATCCTCGCGGTGGTGGCAGTCGTCATCATTGCCGCGGCTCTGATCGTGCTCGCCGTGCTCCTGTGGCGATGAACACGCTGGACCGAAGTCACCGGCGCTGAGCCTCGAGTGTCTCGCGAACGTGGTCGGCGGTGTGGACAGGCAGTGGGAGTTCAGGCACGGCGACGAGTTCGCCGTCGTGGGATTTCGGGTGCATCGGCGTCGGCGCGGGCGAGGTTCCAGTCGACCCTCGGAATCGATGAGTTCCTCCTTCGCACCCCGGGTGAAGCCCAAACGTTCTCGAACGTCCCTGGATACGACGATGCGCCCGCCACCATCGATGGTTGCAATCATGGTTTGGCGGTACCACCGCCCTCGTCGTGCAGCCCGAAAGATGAGCTACCCGAAAGGTGTGACGCTCAACTGCGCAAGGCGCGGTTGGCGGCACTGATCACCGCGCGAAGGCTGGCGGTCACGATCGACGAGGAGATGCCCACGCCCCACAGCAGCCTGCCGTCGACGGCGCACTCGAGGTAGCTGGCCGCCTTCGCATCGCCACCGGCGCTCATGGCGTGCTCGGCATAGTCGAGCACCCGCACGTCGACGCCATGTGCGGCGAGGGCATGGCAGAACGCGGCGATGGGTCCGTTACCTTCGCCCACGAGGGTGATCTCATCGTCGCCATCGAGCACCTTGGCCTCGATGTGGCTCTCGGCGTCCGATGCGCTGGACAGGCGGTAGTCGAGCAGTTTGAACCGGCCCCAGTGCTCGGGCCCGTCCGGCAGGTACTCGTCGGCGAAGTAGTCGTACATCTGCCCGGGCGTGACCTCGCCGCCGGCGTCGTCCGTGACGTGTTGGATCACCTGCGAGAACTCGATCTGGAGTCGCCGCGGCAGTTCCAGCTTGTGTTCGGTCCGCATGATGTAGGCCACGCCGCCCTTGCCGGACTGCGAGTTGACCCGGATCACGGCCTCGTAGGTGCGACCGACGTCCTTCGGGTCGATCGGCAGGTAGGGGACCTCCCAGCGGAAGTCGTCCACGGCCACTCCGGCAGCGCCGGCATCGACCGCCATGGCGGTCAGACCCTTGTTGATGGCGTCCTGATGCGAGCCGGAGAACGCGGTGTAGACCAAGTCGCCGCCGTAGGGGTGGCGCTCGTGCACGGGTAGTTGATTGCAGTACTCCACCGTACGGCGAACGCCGTCGATGTCGGACAGGTCCAGTTGCGGGTCGATGCCTTGGCTGAACAGGTTCAGGCCCAGCGTGACCAGGCACACGTTGCCGGTGCGTTCGCCATTGCCGAACAGGCAGCCCTCGATGCGGTCCGCGCCGGCGAGGTAGCCCAACTCGGCGGCGGCCACGGCGGTGCCGCGGTCGATGTGCGGGTGCAGGCTCAGCACGATCGAGTCACGATGCGCCAGGTGCCGGTGCATCCACTCGATGGAGTCCGCGTAGATGTTGGGCGTGGCCATCTCGACCGTGGCCGGCAGGTTGATGATCACCTTGCGATCCGGCGTCGGCTGCCAGACCTCGTTGACCGCGTCGCACACCTCGACGGCGAACTCCAGTTCAGTGCCGGTGTAGCTCTCGGGGGAGTACTCGAAGAACACTTCGGTCTCGGGCACCGTCTGGGCGTACTTAAGGCACAGTTGCGCACCGTGCACGGCGATGTCCTTGATGCCATCGCGGTCCAACCCGAACACCACTCGGCGTTGCAGGGTGGAGGTCGAGTTGTAGAGGTGCACGATGGCCTGCTTGGCGCCGCGGATTGCCTCGAAGGTGCGCTCGATCAAGTGGTCTCGGGACTGCGTGAGCACCTGGATCACCACGTCATCGGGGATCAGGTCGGACTCGATCAGGTCGCGGACGAAGTCGAAGTCAGTCTGGCTCGCAGAAGGGAAGCCGACCTCGATCTCCTTGAAACCCATCCCCACGAGCAATTCGAACATGCGTCGTTTGCGTGCCGGTGACATCGGGTCGATCAGCGCCTGGTTGCCGTCGCGTAGATCGACCGCGCACCACCGCGGGGCGTGGTCGATCGTGCGATCCGGCCAGGTGCGGTCGGCCAAGCCGATCGGCGGGAACTGGTGGTAGCGCGCGAAGCGCATGCCGGACGGTTGCTGGGGGTTGCGCTCGTCGTACGTCACTGCTGTGTCTCCTGGATTCATAAGTGGGGCGAGTCGCCGGCGCACAGGAGTCTCCGCGACGAGGGGGCCGGTGGTTCAGGCCTCGCCGCGGCAGCGAAGGAGCAGCAGTGCGCGCTTCATAGTGAGGCCAAAATAGCAGTCGTGCGCTGCGTCCGCCCGCCGCACCCGCGTTGTGGCGCCCAAGAGGCGGCCGGCGATCCCCGACTGCCGGCTGTCAACAGGAGTCGGGCACGCCCCACATGTCACACTGGCGCCATGGACTATGCCGACGACGAGGTCATCGCCGACGTGCTCAACGACTCGCACCTGTGGTTCGTCGTCGGCCTGCGCGACAATCCCGCCCGTGCGGCCTACGGCGTCGCGAGGATGCTGCAGGACATCGGCAAACAGGTGGTGCCGATCCATCCGGCCGCGGAACGCGTGCACGGGGCGACGGGCTACCCGACGATCGCCTTGGCCGCGGCCGAGGTCGGTGCTCCGGATGTGGTCGACATCTTCGTGCGTTCGGACCTGGCGGGGCCGGTGATCGATGAGGCCATCACGGCGGGGGCGGGTGCGGTGTGGTTGCAGTTGGGGGTGATCGACCTCGATGCGGCCGCGCGGGCGACCAACGCCGGGCTCGACGTCGTGATGGATCGGTGTCCGGCGATCGAGTGGCCCCGCGCGGCGGCGGGCCGACACCGCGGCGCCGAGTAGGGTCGGGGCGTTCCGCAGACGACGACACAAGGGGCGCAGCCATGGGCCAGGACGAAGTAGCCGAATCGATCAACGTGAAGGCGACCGCGGCGACGGTGTGGCCGATGATCAGCGACCCGGCCAACTACGGTCGTTGGAGTCCCGAGGCCACCGGCGTGAAGCGACGCACGGGCCGCGGCGCGTGGCAGGTCGGGGACCGCTTCGTGGGCGGCAACAAGGCTTGGCTGGCCTGGTCGACTGCCTGCACCGTCGTGGCCGCCGACCCAGAGCACGGTGAATTCGCCTTCGACGTGGACTTCGCACACGTGCCGATCGCGCGTTGGAGCTACACGGTGGCGGACTCCGGCGACGGCGGGTGCCTGGTGACCGAGACCTGGACCGATCGCCGCAGCGGGGTGATCGGGGCGCTGATCAAACCCTCGGGGGTGTTCATCGGCAGAGGCCTCGACGCGGCGGTTCGCAATCGCCGAACCATGCGGGCAACACTGCTGGCACTCAAGGCCGAGGCGGAGAGTCACGCGTGACCGGATCGTCGATTCCGGCCCACGCCCGGCCGACCGTGTCGGTGATCATGCCCGCGTTCAACAACGCCGCGCACATCGGCGCTGCGATCGCCTCGGTGCAGGCGCAGACCCGCGCGGACTGGGAACTCATCGTGGTGAACGACTGTTCCACAGACGGCACCGCCGCCGTCGTCCGACGCATCATGGCCCACGATGACCGGATCGAACTGATCACCCTGCCGCAGAACATGGGTGCCCCGGCGGGTCCGCGCAACATCGGGGTGGCGGCCTCGCGCGGTCGCTACGTCGCGCTGCTCGACGCCGACGATCTGTGGCACCCACAGAAACTCGACCTGCAACTGAACGCCATCGACGTCACCGGAGCGCGATTCGTCAGCGCCGGGTTGGTGGACTTCGACGACGGCGCCAAGCCCGACTTCACCCCGGTGACGCGCGCCCGCCTGCAACGCATCTCCATGCTGCGCACGTTGATCAACACCAAGACCCCCACCTCGACCGTGCTCGCGGAACGGGAACTGTTCGAGCGGTTTCCGTTCAACGAGGACCTCGCCTACAAGGCCAGAGAGGACACCGACTGCTTCCTGCACATGCATGAGGCGATCGGCAGCAGCATCAAGGTGCTGCACCCCCTGCTCGGCTACCGGATCACCGGCGGCCAGCAGATTTCGGCCAACAAACTCACGATGGTCAAGCGGCATTACCATGTGCTCAGCCGGTATCAGTACGAGTCGGGCCGGACGATGGGACCTGTCGCCGCGCTCTACACGGCCACCCACTTCGGGTCGGCGGTGTACCACCGCGCCATCCGTGGCCGGATGTGATGTCGATCAGCCAGCGGTGGGCAGCGAGTAGCGGCTGAAGAACTGCCACATCGCGTCGGTGGCTGAAACCGTCGTGGTGGTCACACCACCGAAGTTGGCGAATTTCGGATTGGTCGTGATGGGGGAGCCGGGCCAGGTATGGCCGCCGCCGTCGATCTTGTAGTAGTCAACGTCGGCATCGGCCGTGCACGAGGACCATTCGATCAGTTCGACGTCGTCCGTGCGGATGGCGGGGGACTGGGTCTGGCAGCCGTTGTGGGCCGCCCAGGCCGCCATGTTCTGCGGTACCGGCGCGACCTCGAAGCCGCGTGCGGTGCCGCCGTCGAATGGGACGACATCGTCAGCCGTGCCGTGGAAGTAGATCAGCGGTGCCGGTGGGGCACCGTCGCAGATCGGCCGGTAGAACGAGGCGCCCACCCCGCCGAAAGCGGCGTAGGTCCGCTCTGGCTGGCACGCCAGCACCAGGACCATCGCCGACCCCATCGACATGCCCGAGGCGTAGCGGCGTGCCGGGTCCAGGCACAGGGACGCGTCCGCGTCGGCTGTGACTGCGTCGAGGTAGCTCAACTCGGGTGTGTCGGCGGCATCATCACCCTCCCCGGTGGGCAGCTGCCACAGCCCCGATTGCCCTTCAGGTGCCAGCACCACGTAGCCGTTGGCATCGGCCGACGCGAGGATCCCGGAGTTCGCCAGTTGCAGGAAGGCGTTGGTGCCCATGCCGTGGAAGGTGACAACGGATGGGGTGGGCATTGCCGGGTCGTAGCCAGGCGGCACGTGGATCAGGTAGGACCGATCGTTGCCGTCGACGCTGACAGTTCTGGTGGCGGTGGCGCCCGGGGTCAGAGTGGGGTCCGTCGCAGCGGAGCAGCCTGGCGAGGCCGCCGCCACGGTGGGCAGGGCCGCAGGGGTGGCCGACGGGGTGGCTGCAGCCGAAGCCGGCGAGGTCGATGCCGAGCCTGGGGGCGTCGCTGCAGAGCCTGGGGGCGTCGCTGCAGAGCCAGCCGTCGTGGAACAGCCTGTGACCGACGCCGAGAGGAGCGCGACGGCTGCAAGGCTGGTCGCCACGCCGGTGATCGGGTTGCCCGGCTGAGCCCTCAGTGCCATGGCTCCAGAGTGACACACCTGCGTGATCCCCGCCCCCGGCTGATTCTCTCGTGTCGCCCATCGGCCCCCACCTATGCCACGCTGTTGCCGTGGCTGCTGACGACGCGCAAGATCAGGTGCCCGCCGCCGACAACGAGTCGGCAGCGGACGGTGAGCGGGACGTGCCTGTTGGGCGGGACGAGGACCATGAGCCGGACGAGGACAACGAGTCGGACGAGGGCGGTCGTCACCTGGGCAACGTGATCGGCGACCGGATCAGCAGGGTGGTGCGATCGGAGAAGACCGCCGGGGTGGTGGCCTCACTGGAGGATTCGGTCTGGCGCTTTCGGCGCGAGCGCAAGGTGGGCAAAGGCACCTTGCGCGCGACCTATGCCATCGGCTACCGCGGTTTCGTGGCCGACGGGCACGCCTACGCCAAGGTGAGGATCACCGAGGAACCCGTGGTGCCGCAGCAGGCGGAAGTGCTCACCGACCCCGAGGTGCTGCGCACCAACCTGCGGCGATTTGCCGCGCTGTCGTTCCCTGGCGTCAAGGTGCGCCTCGACTTGGGTTCGGCCTGCGACAGGTTGGAGACCGACCGGCACGGGTACGCCAGCGGCAATCTGTCGGTGGGTGAGTTGGTGCCCGGTTGGCACGACTACACCGTCACCACCGAGCCGGTGGACCCTGACGAGGAGCCGGCGACAGCACGCGGCCGGGTGCTGGTGCCGGACCCGTCCGCGCGGGTTTGGGTGATCTCCGACATCGACGACACGATCTTGCAGACCGGCTTGGCCGAAGGCTTGACCGCGGTCAAGAACACGTTGTTCGGGCAGGCCAGGACCCGCCGGGCGGTGCCTGGGATGGCCACGTTGTACCGTGCGATCGAGGGGGGCATCCCCGGCGACGGCCGGTCGGCGTTCTTCTACCTGTCGACTGGGCCGTGGAGCCTGTATTCGCTGCTGGCCGAGTTCATGAAGGTGCGGGGCTTCCCGTCGGGACCGATGTTCCTGACGGACTGGGGGCCGCAGGAACGCTACATCACCCGCAGCGGCACGCAGCACAAGCAGCAGTCGCTGCGTCGGCTGGCACATCTGTTCCCCGAGGCAAAGTTCGTGCTGATCGGTGACTCCGGGCAGCGTGATCCCTACACCTACGCCGAATTCGCGCGTGATCACCCCGAGTCGGTGGCGGCAATCGTCATCGTGGACGTCGGCCTGGCAGAGCAGGCCGAAGAGGTGAAGGCGCATTCGGACTTGGCTGTGGCCGACGGCCTGCCCTTCTTCTTCGTCGCCGACGCCCGTGAGGCCGCGGTCCGGCTCGCTGAACTCGGCATCATCACGGAGGCCTCGATCGATGCCGTGAGCGCCGCCTACGAACGCTCCTGAGGAGCCCTCTCAGCGATTCGGTCACCGGCGTCAAGGGTAGGCCCGGATCGGCATGACGCTGGCATAGGCGCATCGCAGGGCTGCGTCCTGCAGCGACGACGCCTGTGCGCCGCCGGGTCCGGGCAAAGGCACGGGCATCACCGGAGGCTCCTGCTCCAGGCTGAGCGCGGAACAGGCGGCGCCGGTGCTGCGCAGTGCCCCCGCTAGGGCGAGAAGTTCGGAGGACGCGAACTCGCCCTCGCGCCAGCCGACATGGATCAGGGCACGCAGGGCGCTGGCCGAGGTGATCGTCCGATCAAGATCGACCAGAATCTGCGCAGGGGGCCTGGGCTGCTCGGCAAGCCGGTCCCGGGCATGCCTCAGGTCGGCCTCCGCTGCTGCGGCCTTGTCGTAGTTGCCCTCCCGCACCGGTTGCGGACCGTACTCCATGACGAAGGCCGCCCGTTCGAGGTAGCGCGCCTCGGCATGAAGCAACCGGGCGATGCGCTCGGGCAGCAGGCGCTCCTCTCGTGGCGGCCACAGGAGCAATGTTGCGGCGACCGCGAGCAGGGCCCCGAGAATGTTGTTCACGAGGCGCTCGGCTACATCCACCCAGGTCAGCGTCTCGGCCAAACTGATGAGCAGCAGCATCACCGGAGTGGCGAAGATCGGCCAGAAGCCGTAGTTGTATTGCCGCAGCGGCCGCGCGACGCCGCCCAGAACGGCGATGAGTAGGCAGACAAGCAGCGGGCTGAGTTGCTGGACGGGCACGATCAACACCGCGGTGAGGACGCACCCCGCCAGCACCCCGATGAGGCGCTTGGTGACTCGACCCTTCGTCTGACCCCAACTCGGGCGCAGAGTCGTCACGATTCCCATCAGCGCCCACGTGGCGTGCGGCAGCGCGATCATGTGCAGCAGGAGGAGGGCCACCACGACGGTCGTGCACAACCGCAGGCCGTAGAGGAGCTTCGGATTGCGCTCGCGGAACGCTCGACGCAGGCTGCTGCGGTACTGCTCCGCCCGGGAGCGCACCGGCTCCCGGGGCGGCGCCGGTGGCTCCGGGGCGAAGGGTCCGCCGAAGAAGGGAATCATCAGCAGGGTCGCAGCCCACAGGCAACCGACGGCGCACAGGGCCAGGTGCAGGCCTGGCGCAACCGTGGGCTGTGGGCTCGTCGACACCATCATGAGGATCAGGGGCGTTACGGCCACCCCGGGCAGGGGGGCGAGCAGCGACATCGTCGCTGCTGCAGCGACGGTTGCCCAGAGGTTGCCCGCGACCATGAGTCCAAGCGCTGCCGCGGCAGTCAGCATCACTGCGCGCCAGCCGAACTGCCGTATTCGGGCGGAGCGTCCGGGCTTGGGCACCGCGACCGCGGTTAGCCACGCCGACAGCGCCGCGATGAACCCGGCCGCCTCGTGCCCCGCGAGGACTCCCGCGACCAGGGGGACACCGATGACCAACGCCGCGCCGGCCCCGAGGTGCCAGTCGTACCGCGCCGAGGCGTCCTTGGACAGGTACGTCTGCCAGATGTCGATCATCCAGTCGCGCAGCGTGTCCACCTGACGCACGCTAGTGTCACGCTCCTGGTGTCCGGCGATCTGAGAGGGCAATCGCGTGTCCAACGACCTGCTCGACGAGGCCTGCGCCTTGGTCCTGATCGACCTGCAGGCTGGCATCCTGGCGCTGCCGACCTTCACCCCTTCGGCGGTGATCGTCGATCGGGCCGCCCGCCTCGCCGACGCCTTCCGTTCGACCGGCCGGCCGGTCGTGCTGGTGCACGTCGCCTGGTCCGTCGACGGCGGGGATCTGCCGCCGCTGCGAGTCAACCGGCCCGGCTCCCAGGTGGCCCCGCCGCCGGAGTTCTCAGTCTTGGCCCCGCAACTCGGGCCCGTCGCCGGTGACATCGTCATCACCAAACGGCAGTGGGGTGCCTTCACCGGCACCGAACTCGACCTGCAGTTGCGCCGCCGAGGGGTGACGCAGATCGTGCTCGCCGGCATCTCCACGAGCGCGGGGGTGGAGTCGACCGCTCGCGCCGCCTGGGAGAACGGATATGGACTGCTCGTCGTCGAGGATGCTTGCACCGACGTCGATGCCGCGTCCCACACCCACTCGATGACCAAGATCTTCCCGCGGCTCGGGTACGTTGTGACCACCGAAGAGGTGCTGAACGCCGCCGACCAACGCTCCTGACGCACCCGACTGGCGAGGTCGGGGTCGGCACGTAGGGTGTGGCGCATGACCATTGACACCGCGGTTGAATCCGGCATCGATTTCGGCGGTCGGGACGAGGCCGTCCGACCACAGGACGACTTCTTCCGAGCCTGGCACGGCAGCTGGGTCGAAGAGTTCGAGATCCCGGAGGACAAGGCCGAATACGCCGCCTTCACGGCCTTGCACGACGCCGCCCAGGAGCAGTTGCGCGACATCATCACCGAAAGCGCGGACTCGGACTCCGCCCCTGACACGGTGGCTGGCAAGATCGCCGCGCTGTTCGCTTCCTACATGGACACCGAGCGGCGCGACCGCCTCGGCACCTCGCCGCTGACCGGACCGCTGGCGGAGGTCGAGGCCCTCACCGCCACCGACCAGCTTGCCGAACTCTTCGGCCGGTGGGACCGTCACGGACTCGGCGCGCCGGTCGGCACCGTGGTCCACCAGGACAACATGGACTCCAGTCGCTACCTGTTGGACCTGCGCCAGTCCGGCCTGGGCCTGCCGGACCGTGACTACTACCTGGACGAGAAGTTCGCCGAGATTCGCACCGAGTACCGGGCCCACCTGGTGCGGATGTGGGTGCTGGCCGGCTTCGGCGACGAGGACGCGGCCGGCGACGTCGCCGACCGTGTCCTCGCGCTGGAAGCGGCACTTGCCCAGGCTCACTGGGATAAGGTGCGCAATCGCGATCCGCAGGCCACCTACAACCTGCTCACCCTCGATGCCCTCGATGCTCTGGCCCCCGGCTTCGACACCGGTGCCTACCTTGCCGCCGTGGGTGTCGCCGACGTGGTCACGGAGGTCAACGTCGGCCAGCCCGACTTCGTCACCGCCGTGGCCGAGTTGGTGGCGTCGACCCCGCTGGCGGACTGGCAGGACTACCTGCGCTGGCACCTGCTCGCGGGCCGGGCGTCGTTGCTCAGCAGCGACCTGGATCAGGCCAACTTCGCGTTCTACGGCACTACCCTGCGCGGCATCCCGGCGCAGCGGCCGCTGTGGAAGCGCGGCGTCGACCTCGTGCAGGGCGTCATGCCGGAGGCCCTGGGGCAGCTCTACGTCGAGCGGCACTTTCCGCCCGAGAACAAATCCCGCATGGTCGAGTTGGTCGACAACCTGCTGGCCGCCTTCGGTGAGGCCATCGACGAGCTCGCATGGATGTCGCCGGCGACCCAGGCCGAGGCGCACGCCAAGCTAGCCACCTTCCGGGCCAAGATCGGCTACCCGGACAAGTGGCGTGACTACTCCGCCCTGCACGTCTCGGCCGACGACCTCGTGGGAAATGTCCGGCACGCGAGCGTGTTCGAGCACGACTACGAGATGGCCAAGCTCGGCGGTCCGGTGGACCGGGACGAGTGGTTCATGGCACCACAGACGGTCAACGCCTACTACAACCCGGAGATGAACGAGATCGTCTTCCCGGCCGCCATCTTGCAGCCGCCGTTCTTCACCATGGCGGCCGACGATGCGGTCAACTACGGCGCCATCGGTGCCGTGATCGGCCACGAGATCAGCCACGGTTTCGACGACAAAGGCTGCCAGTACGACGGCGAGGGCAACTTGCGCAACTGGTGGACCGAAGCCGACCATGAGGCGTTCTCCGAGCGCACCGCCGCCCTAGTCGCGCAGTACGCGCAGTACGACCCGGTGGGTGGTCATCCCGTCAACGGCGAACTCACCCTGGGCGAGAACATCGCAGACCTCTCAGGTCTGGCGGTCGCCTTGCGGGCCTACCGGCGGTCCCTGGGTGGGGCCGAGGCGCCGGTGATCGATGGGCTCACCGGCGAGCAGCGGTTCTTCGCCGGTTGGGCGCAGGTGTGGCGCGCCAAGACCCGCCGGGAGGAGCTGATCCGCCGCATCGCCACCGACCCGCACTCCCCGGCAGAGTTCCGCGTCACCGGTGTGCTGGTCAACAGCGACGATTTTGTGCAAGCCTTCGACGTGCAGCCCGGCGACGGGATGTGGCGCGACCCGGCGGACCGGGTGCGCATCTGGTAGCCGCCGGTGTCCGACGCCGGCGGCCCAACCGAAAGTGAGTGGCCCATGACGTCATCGAAGTGGTCGATCGCCTCCGAGGGTTCGATCTTCAGCATCGGCTCGGTGGGGTCGGTGTTCAGCATCGGGTCGGTCGGCTCGGCCCTGAGCATCGGCTCGGTGAGCAGCTTCGCTTCCGCCTTCAGCATCGGGTCGGCGGTGTCGATCGGCTCGATGATGTCGTGGCTGTCGGAGGGGTCGGTCATGAGCGGGCAGAGTCGGGGCGAGGTGATGGATTACGGCACGGCGTCGTCTGGGGCCCACACCCGGGCGCTGGCCCTCGGCGGGCTGGCTGCGGCGACGGCTGCCGTGGCGGTGGTGTCGGCTCGGCGGGCGTTCGCGGATTAGGACCGTCGCCAGATGACCAATCCGACGAGTGTCTGGGACCCGGCTCGCTACGGCACCACGGGCGCGTTCGTGCCGGGGCTGGCCTCGGCGATCGTCGAATCGCTCGGCGTGCAACCGGGCGAGCGCGTGCTGGATGTCGGGTGCGGTGATGGTGTGCTGACGCAGCAGTTGGCCGCGATGGGGGCGCACGTGGTGGGCATCGATGCCTCCGCCGCACTGGCTGCGGTGGCGCGCGGGCGCGGGCTGGACGTACGCGTGGGCGATGCCGCCGCCATGGCGTTCGACGCCGAGTTCGACGCGGTGTTCTCCAACGCTGCCCTGCATTGGATGCTCGACCCGGACGCGGTGGCCGCGGCCATGTGTCGGGCCCTTCGTCCCGGCGGTCGGTTGGCGGTGGAGTTCGGCGGGTTCGGCAATATCGCCGCGATCCGCACCGCGCTGCGCCTGGTGCTGGCCGATCACGGCGTCGCCCACCTGACCGCGGATCAGTTCTACCCCACGGTAGAGGGGTACCTGGAGGTGCTGGGCAAGGCCGGCTTCATTGAGGCCCACGCGGTGCTGGTGCCGCGCCCGACCTGCCTGGCCGATGGCATGGCGGCTTGGCTGGATACCTTTCGCGGCGGGCTGTTCGGCGCCCTGGGGCTGGCGGGTCAGGTGCGTGCCCGGGTGGTCGCCGAGACCGTCGAGGCGCTGGCACCGGCCCTGCGTGACGATCAAGGCCGCTGGTGGGCGGACTACATGCGGATCCGGGCGTGGGCCGTGCGACCGCCGGCCAATGGCGCGAGCGGACGCCCGTGACCGTCCCGGCGTTGCTCACGAAAGGTCAACCTGTGGCCAGGCGGCGGTGCGCCACCGGGTATGTTCGCTGTCATGAGTAAGACGAATCCAGGCAACTTCTTCGAAGACTTCAGCGTCGGTCAGGTGATCGAACACGCGACCCCCCGCACCGTCACCGAAGGCGATCGCGCGGTGTATCAGGCGCTGTATCCGTCGCGCTTCGCCATTCCCTCCTCGGCCGCCTACGCGGCTGCGGTCGGCCTCGCGCCGCACCCCGTCGAGGAGTTGATCGGCTTCCACATCGCGTTCGGCAAGACCGTCCCGGACGTGTCGTTGAATGCCGTGGCGAACCTGGGCTACGCGGAATGCCGCTTCCACCAGCCGATCGTGCCCGGCGACACCTTGCGCACTCATTCCACCGTCATCGGACTGAAGCAGAACTCGAACGGCAAAAGCGGCGTGGTCTATGTGCGCTCCGTGGCGACCAACCAACGCGACGAGGTCGCCATCGAA
>JAUPKO010000215.1 GCA_030837395.1 Actinomycetota bacterium
GGGCAAGGGCAAGTCGTCGGTGGGTGTGCTGGTGGTCGGGGGCTTCATCACGATGGTCGGACTGGCCCTCACAGGCGTATTCGCCGGTGACTCCTCCGGGCTGCTGTTCCTGGCGATGCTCAGCATGGCGTTCTTCGGTTGCGGGGTGATGACGGTGCCGCAGAGCCAGATGTTCGTGCAGGAGTCGCCCAAGGAGTACTACGGCCCGGTCACCTCTTCGCGCACCTGCGTGGGGCAACTGGCCTATGCGATCGGTCTGGCGCTGGGGGCCGCCATCGCCAGTTCGGTGATGACGTCCCTACTGGTGTCTGACAAGGGTCTGAGCAGCGCCGAGGCCACCTCGGAGACGCAGAAGTTCCTCACCGGCGGAGCTACGACAGTGTCCGGGATCAAGGAGTTCTACACCACGGGCTTCACCACGGCGATGTTCATCTTCGCCGGGTTGGTGGGTGTGTGCATCGTGCTCGTCCTGCTGCTCGGTCGCAAAGCGTCCGCCCGTTCCAATGCCCACGCCGATACCGCCGCCGCTGCTGCGGCCTGACCATCAAAGGGAAACTCATGGCCACCGCAACTCGTGTTCGCCCCTTCACTTGCTGCTCACCGACGCCGCTGCACTCGCGTATGGCCAGCGGGATCACCATGCCCTCCGGGCTGGTCGTGCCGGCCCGCCATGACGACCGGCCGGTGTCGGCGCGGGCCGATCTGGTGGTGCTGGGGCGGGTGGCGACGGGGGTACCTGGCGCACCGCAGAGCGAGGGCATCGCGATCTCGGGCGGGATGATCACCGGCGTCGGCTCCGCCGCCGACCTGGAGTCCCTGATCGGCCCGGGCACGGAGGTGGTCAGCAACCCCGACGGCGTCATTGCCCCCGGGTTCATCGAGCCGCACATGCACATCTTCACCAGCATGCTGGTGGAGAACTGGCCGGACCTGTCGCCGTTCGTCAACGAGACTTTCGACGACGTGGTGGCAACCCTGAAGGACGTCGCCGCCAAGACGCCGGACGGGCAGTGGGTGACCGGCAAGTCGTTCGACCCGAGCCTCTACGACGGCGAGCCGGATCTGACGCGGGCGATCTTGGACCAGATCAGCCCCGACAAGCCGGTGTTCGTGCTGAACGCCTCCATGCACTTCGCCTACATCAACAGCCGTGCCATCCAGATCGCCGGCATCGCTGAGGATGCGCCCAACCCGCCGAGCGGCACTTTCGGCCGGGTGGACGGCAAGCTTGACGGTGTGCTCGGCGAGGCCGGCGCCATCTCGCTGATGCTCCCGCACGTGGCCAAACCCTCCCCCTCGGAGATCGCTGCCACCATCATCGAGATCCTCGGCAAAGCCGCAGCCGCCGGCATCACCTCGGTCCGTGAGGCCGGTACCGGAGCGGTGGCCGGGGTGGGTGAGGTCGCGATGCTGCACCAGCTCAACGGCGTGCGTCGACTGCCCGTACGGGTGTCCACCGCACAGTGGGCATTGCTAGGGACGGAAGCGTGGGCGCAGGCCGGGGTGACGCCCTTCTCCGGCGACGACATGGTGCGGGCGGACGCCTGGAAGATCGTCACCGACGGTTCCAACCAGGGCCGCTCGGGCTACTTCGAGCAGCCCTACCTCAACGAGGACACCGGCGGTCACGCCAACTTCACGCCCGAGGAACTCCTGGCCATGATCAACGCGGGCCTGGATGCGGGCTGGCAACTCATGGTGCACACCAATGGTGACGCGGCGGTCGAGTTCGGGCTCGAGGGGTACGAGGCCGGGCTAGCCGGTCGCGCCGCCACGGACCTGCGTCACCGGATGGAGCACGTGTCCTTCGCGCACCCCGACGACTTCACCCGGATGGCCGCGATCGGTGTGTCGCCAAGCTTCTTGATGAACCACCTCTACTACTGGGGAAAGGTGTTCCGCGACAACATCCTCGGGCCCGAGCGGGCAGCTCGACTCGACATGGTGGCCAGCGCCTTGCAGGCCGGCCTGCGCCCCTCCCTGCACTCGGACTACAACGTCACCGAGATGCGCCCGCTGCTGTCCGCCCAGACAGCTGTGCTGCGGCGGATGCGCCACAGCGATGAGCAGCTCAACCCGGCTGAGTGTGTGTCACCTGCGGAGGCGTTGAAGGCGATCACCGTCGACGCCGCCTGGCAGATCCACGCCGATGATCGGGGCACTCTGGAAGTCGGCAAGCGGGCCGATTACACAATTCTCTCGGACAACCCCTGGACCGCCGACCCGCTGACGTGGGCGGACATCACGACTCTGGAGACCCGCGTCGGCGGCGAGGTCACCTACTCGGCCTAGGACTCCGGGCATGAGCATAGCTGCTGCGCCGCCGCCCATTCCGGGCAAAGTGCTGGACCCGCCGCCCAAGGCGACGCCGGCCAAGGTGGTGGCGTTGGACGCCAAATCCGGTGTGGTCGGCACCGGCGTCGGAGTTGGCTTCCGAGCGTTCACCCGCTTCTCGCACGCCAAGGCGACGCTGCTCGCCGCGGGCACCACCTACTACTTGTTCCTGGCCATGTTCTCGATCATCGCCTTCGCCTACGGAGTGGCAGCCATGGTCGGCTCCGAGCAGTTGTCGACGTACGTCACCGAGGCGGTGGGGGAGGCGTTCCCCGGGTTGCTCGGCGGTGATGGGATGACCGCCGCGCAGATGCAGGCCACTGGCCAGGCGTCGTCCATCATCGGCCTGGTCGGCCTGATCTATGCCGGCGGCGGGGGTGTCAGTGCGGCTGTGCAGTCCATGCACCTGATCTACGGGGCACCCAAGGATCCTCGCAACTTCGTGCTGGCGAGGGTGCGGGCGCTGGGCTGGTTGCTGCTGGTCGGTCCGCTGATCCTGCTGTCGTTCGTCGCCTCCACCTTCGCCTCTGATGTGACCCATCAGGTGCTGGCGCGGCTGGGTGTGGACTGGGCTGGGTATGGTCTCGCCCTGCGGGTGGTGTCTGCGGTGCTCACCCTGGTCGCGAACTTCGCCATCACCTACATCCTGCTCGCCAACTTCGGTGGCATCCGGCCCGCCCGGCGGGCGTTGGTGATCGGCGCGGGTGTGGGCGCCTTCGTGTTCGAGATTCTCAAGTACTTGATGGCGACCCTCATCGCGTTCACCATCAACAAACCCCAATACGGCGCGTTTACCGCACCGATCGGAATCCTCTTCGTGCTGTATCTGCAGTGCTTGACACTATTCGCCTTGGCCTCACTGACGGCTGGGATCGCCGAGAAGGACGTGCCGCTTGCGGCGCCGGCGCCGGCTGGTGGCGACGAGGAGCCGACCCGCTGAAGGTGCGGTGACGGGGTCGTGTCGGAGCCCTGGCTTATGGTTCAGGAAGCCTCAAGGCGGGGCTGGCCAGGCATGCACGAGGGGGCCGACATGGGCAAGGGCACATTCCTGGAACGACTGTCGACGGTAGTGCGCCAGCATCGAGCCGAGGATCCGACGGCACCTGTGACGGTGCTGGTCTCCAGCGCCGCCGAGGTGATGGAGTTGCGGACCGCACTGGCTCGGGTCGATGACACGGCGCTGTATATCGGGGTCTCCGTGGTGACTGCGCTGATGCACGCCGGCAGGGGAGTGAGATCGGTGACGCCGGAGGTACTCGCCGACGTTGTTCGGCGGCATGCTGCCGAGGGCTACTTCGCCGCGCTCGACGGTTTGGCAGGCGTCGCGGACGCTCTGACCGCGGCTGTTCTGGTGTGGGACGCGGCACTGCCGCAGCAGCGAGCAGACCTGGTCGAGCTGGCACCGTCCCAGGTCGATCGTGAGCGACTCCAGGCCGTGGCCGCCCTGCACCGCAAGGTGGTGGGGTCGGCCGAGGCGGCGTCGGTACTGCTGCCCGGAGGTGTGCTGGCGGGTGAGCCGAGGTCGATCGAGGGCCAGCTGTGGGTGGACGCCACCGTCACGGCCCTCACCCCCATCGAGTGGCAGTGGTTGCGACGGCTGCGCGAAGCCGTCGAGGGTGCGGGTGGCTGGGTGCGACTCGACCCGGCCGATGCGCCAAGCGTCGACGGGAGGACAGCCATCATCAGCGCCGTCGACCCCTTCGACGAGTGCGGCCTCGTGGCCCGTGAAGTCACCTCGGCGCTTGAGTCAGGGGTGCCGGCGCGGGACCTTGCCGTTGTGGTGCCGGCATCGGTGCTGGGCCGCTACCGGGACCTCATCGGCGGGTTCCTCGATGCCACCGGAGTGCCCCACGATGGTGGCTCCGATTGCCCTGGGCGCGTCGGCAACACCCGGGCCGGTTCGGTCGTCGTTGCCTTCGCAGAGGCAGTGTCAGCTCTGCGTCACCCGCGTGATCATCGGTTCGACCACCTCGCGGGCGTCATCAGTGCTGGTGGCCTGCCCGATGCCCAGGGTGGCCCAATCTCCACTCGGCGGCTCAAACAGCTGTGGCAGTGCCTGCGCGGTACCGATCCCGCGTCATGGCGCGAGGCAGTTGTCCCCCGATTGTCGGTGACTGCAGACGGTCCGCTCACCGAGCAGGCCGCGGAGTCGGTCGCCGCGGCGGCGGTCACCGCAGGGACCGTCGCGCGAGCGCTGGAGGTCGCCCGTGTGGCTCGTTCGGAACCGCAGCCGTGGGTGGTGCTGGGCGACGTCCTGCGACCGCTGCTGCCGGCATCGTTGGCGACCAGCGAGGCCGACGGCCTGGCGCTGGCCCGACTCTGGGCACTGATCAGCGAATGGGAGGCCCGTGAGGGGCTGGGACTATGGTCGCAGGCCCGGGAGGAGCTCATCGGTGTGCTGGGCGCGGCGATGCCTGACGACCAGGACGGTGCCGGTGTTCGCATCGTGGCGTTGTCCCAGGGCTGGGCCGTCGCCCCACGCGTGGCCGTCGCGGTTGCGTTGAGTGACGACATCGTCCCCGGGACGCAAGGAGCCGTGGGGCCCTTGACAGCCGACGAGGTGGCAATGTTGCGGACGCCAGCGGGGGGACCCCTTCCGGGGTTGGACGACGATCGCTGCCTACGTGCGCTTGCCGACGTGGCCCAGAGGGTAACCGTGAGTTATCCGCGAAGTGACCAGCTGCGCACGATCGTGCGTCAACCTTCGCGCTTCCTCGGTCCCGAGCTGAGTGCGCAGCGGCGCTTCGGCTCGGTATCGGCGCAGTTCGACGCGGTCGATGCCGGCACCTTGGGACTCCTGGGTCCGGGTGACGCCGCGGCCTCGCTCGTGCGGTCAGGCGGGTCGGCTTCGTTGGCCGCCGAGTTGGCGACCGTGGATTTGGTCGCCGCAGCAGGGTGCACCACAAGCCGGCGGCATCCGCCTGGGGTTGACGGTGTCGATGCGTTCAACGGCGACGTGCGCGGCCTGAGCGGCGAGGAGCGCGCCCATCTCTCACCGGATTTCCGGGCCGAAGGTGCGCCATCCGCCTCACCTTCGGGGCTCGAATCCCTCCTGGGATGTCCTATCGGTTGGTGGGCCAAACGAGTGGTGGGGGTCGGCGAACCCGAGGACTGGGATCCGGCCGCCCTGGAGCAGCCCAACTGGGGCACCTGGTTGCACCGAGCCCTGGTCCTGTTGTCGGAGGGAGGCTTGCTGCTGGCCGAGGGCCTCACCGACGCCGACGTGGCCGAGTCGCTGTGGTCGGCTCTGGGCGGGCGTCCGGCGGAGCCGCTGGACGTGGACGCGGCCGACCCGGAGGTGCTCTGCTATCGCTTTCGGGTGACCGATGCCGACCTGGTGCGGGCCACCCGCGAGGTCAGGGTCATCGCTAGCCGCCTGCGGACCTTCCTTGCGGTGCGCGGCGGGACGGTCAGTTCACCTGTGCATGAAGCCCTTCTTCCTGCGGCGGTGCTCACTCTGGAGTCGGGCCCGCTGCACCTGGCCGGTCGCGTCGACCGCATCGATGGCCTCGCAGGTGGACGCCACCTCATCACCGACTACAAGACCGGCCGGCCAGGTGCCGGATTCCAGTTGGCGGTCTACGGCTGGCTCTGGCTGCTGACCCGCGGCGGGATCACCGAACTTCTCTACGCCACCACGGCGGACCGTGGCTATGAGCCAACCGTCCTCGTCGATGGTGGACCGGCAGAATTCACCGCCGCCGACCTCGAGGACTACCTGCGTGAGCGCCTCACTACCGGTGTTGGTGCCGCCCGGGAGGGAGTTTTCGGGTCCCGGGCCTGGGCACAGGACCACAACAGGTACTGCCCGGTGTGTGCCGA
>JAUPKO010000216.1 GCA_030837395.1 Actinomycetota bacterium
GGCTGCGGGCGGCTCCTCGGTGAGGTACTGGCGCCACTGTTCTTTGGTTTCCGGTTCGCTCAGACCCGGGTTGCGACATGAGGTTCCAGCGGTCGGGGACATGGGTGCTGCTCCTTCATCCGATGGTGGGAAAGGGTTCGAGGTTGTCGTAGTCGATGTTCCAGCCGTCGGGGTCGTCAGGCTCATCGGGTACGACCTGCAGATGCGGATCACTGATGGATGTCCCGGCCCGGTCGCGGGCGGCTTGGCGTGCCTTCTGCCGGTCGACGGTGAGTGTGCGTGCGTTCTTGGCGGTGGACATTTCCGCGGCGTCGGAGCGGGTTTGCAGGTCGGTGAGGATGTCGGCGACGGCCTGCTGGTCGTTGGGGTCTTCGCCTCGGGCGGCGAGGACCCGGCGCAGGTAGGTCAGGGACCGGTCGGAGAACGGTGCGGGTACGTCGTCGGCGAAGATCCAGGGCACGGCCGCCCAGGTGCCGTCCGCGGGGCGTTTGAAGTAGATGACTGACCTGTCGCGTGGGTCGATTCGTACGGGCCATTTGTTGCCGTGGTGGTGATGGTCCGACGGACGGCGGCAGCCGTCGAAGGCGTCGGCGTCGTATTTGAGGTTCCTGTGCTTCATTCCCGCTGCGCCGATGACTCCCCAGTGCACGGGTAGAAGTTCGAAGTACAGGTCGGGGTCTGTGGGCAGTGGGAAGGCGCCTGCGGCCGCGATCGCGATCGCAAACTTCTCGTTGGGGCTCAACGTGACACCTGGGTCGGTGGTCGGGCGCAGGCTGTCGTGGCGGTAGTTCTGGTATACGGAGACGATGTATTCGGAGATGAACTCGTCGATTTCGTCGAACGTCCATCGGGCGGTGTCGTCCGCGTGTGCGCCGCGCCGGTGAACGCCGAAACCTTTGTACCCGGCGATGTGGTTCACGATGTCCTCGTTGAGGGTGCCAAACCAGCGTTCCATGGCGGCTTTGTCGGTGGGGGTGCGCAGGTGGGCGGGTTGCACGCTGATGCCGAGACGTGCACACGCTTCGAGGAACACGGTGCCGACGAAGACGTTGCCGTGGTCGACGATGATCGTTTCAGGCCAAATGACGGGTTTGGCTGCCATGTCGGCGAGGCGCTTCTCGACGTCGATGCCAACTTCCCACGGGATGCGTGCCGCCTTGTAGGCGGCACGCATACGCCAGCCGGGCCGCATCGGTTCGGGGGTGAGGATGTCGGCGAGCATGAGGGCGGCGTCGGTGCCGGTGGCGCCCACCGGGGTGATGCGCCAGGCAAGGATGGAGCGGCTGCACAGGTCGAGGGCGACGGTTACTTCCAGGCTGGAAACGGTGTCGGTTTCGGGGTCGTAGGCGAGAACGTCGAGCCGGTTGGAGTCGAACATGACGATCTGTCCGGGCCTGTCGGCACTCGGGTGATGGTGTGTACGTTTCGGGGAGTTGGCGTCGTTGCGCTGTCGGCGGGCGTCGTGGGCGAAGGTGTTTCCAGTGTGGTAAGCGATGATGCGGCGCAGGGTGCGTGGCCGAGGCAGCGGCACCTGATCCTTGCCGTGTTCGCTTTCCAGCCGTGTGCGCACTCTGCGCACGAACCGCGAGTAGGTGCCGGTGGAGTCGTGTGCCTCCAAAGACGCCTGGGTGGTGATGGCCTCGACAAGTCTCGGGTCGGCTGACGGCGGGACACTGATGCGCACTTTCCGCCTGTCGACGAGGCCCCACACGCCGCTGTCGCGCCATCTTTGCCACTGTGTCCAAAGGGTTCGCTCAGCTACGCCGAGTTCGGCGGCTTTCGCGGTGATGGCGGCGCTGGTCGGGGCGCCGTGCTCGACGTGGGCGGCGACGTCTTGGAGGCTGGCGACGAGGGTGTGGATGCGTTCGCGTTCCTCGTCGTCGACTGAGCGCAGCTCAGCGTCGACGTCGACGTTGCGGGCCTCTGGCCGGTGCGCCGATGCGGGCTCGGACTCCGGCAGGGTCGCCAGCTGGTAGAGGGCGCCCAGGGTAATCATTTGGGGGGCGCCGGTGTCGTTGTGGCGCAACAGGATCCCTTCTACCCGCGTCGCTGCCACAGTCCAGGGCTCACCGTCGACCAGCAGCGTCTGACCCAAGGTGATGGTGGTCGGCCCTGTCATGGCGTCCTCCTGATGTGCACTGTTGTCCATCCGTTCAACGGCCGGGTGAGGTCGGCGGTCAGGTCGCCGGTCCACAGCAAGTGGTAGGTCACTGCGCGGGTGAACGCCGGGTCGTCTCCGACGTGCGCGGCCAGAGCGTCGATGGTGGCGCCGTAAACGGCGACGTGTGCCAGTCGGGCGGCGAGGTCGTCCTGATCTGACAGTGGGCGTCGGTAGCCGGCGAGCCAGTTGAGATTGCGCGCCAGCTGGGTGTCGATGTGGCCGACGAGGCGGTAGCCCCATCCGAGTTTTCGGCACAGGGCGCCGGTGCGCCTCGCTTGTGTGATGACGTCGGGTTCGTCGAGCTTGCTGGGGTGTTTGACGTCCACCAGTTCGCCGTGCCCGTCGGCGTGACGGGTGAAGAAGTCCGGGTAGTGCTGCCAATGACCGTCGGTGTGGGCGTCGACCTCCATCGGCTGGGTGGAGATGGCAACGATGTCGGGGTCCCGGTCGCAGATGACCAGCCAGTTGCGTTCCAGCCAGCTTTCATAAGCCAGCATCGACTCTGTGGTGGCGCACCAATACCAGCCGGGGGTGTGCCACTGGCTGCTGCTGTAGGTGAATCCGCGCACCGGGCGGGTGTGCTCGAAGTCGACCTCTTTCGCTTCGTCGAGGTTCACTACATGTTCGGCGCCGGTGTGGTCCAGGTAGCGGATGAGGGTGACCGGTTGGGTGGTGCGGCGCAGGGGTGTGACACTGGCGTTCATGCGGCCGCCGCTCGACCACAGGCGGAGCCCATCCATCCGGTCAGGTGCGAGGCCTGAGCGCCGGTGAGCTCAGATGAGAAGCGCTTGCGCATCTCTATGAACGTGTCGCGGCGTCCCCGCCGCCCGGCGAAAGTGTCGGGATGCCCGCCTGCCCAGTTCTCCCACAACCAACCGGCAGCATGCATCTGTCGGGATTCGGTGACCACGCCCAGACCGGCCGCTTTCATCACAGAGAACGGCACCGTGGTCACATCGGCGGCGCCCCGGCGCCGGGCTGCATAGTCGATGTGTGCATCGGCAAGCTGTTCGCACAGCGCCGAGATGGCCTGGTTGACAGCGTTCGGGTCCACGATCTTGCGTATCGGTCTGTTGACCGCGCGCCTTACGACTTGGTCGGGCAGGCCGAGGGTGCGCCCGGCGTGTGCCCATCCGGCGCCGTGTACTCGTTTGGCGACGGCCAGTGACAGGAACACTCGCAAGGTCAGTTGCGATGTGCCCGGAATGAGGTTGAGCAGTTCCGGGTCTACCAGGGGGCTCGGCATCACCTGGGGGATTTCTGACCAGCTCAGGGTGCCGCGCAGCGCGCTTGGTAGCGCCACGACGCTGGTGTGGGCGTGCCGTGCGAGCAGGACGGCGAGCACCGGTGATCGTCCGGCGATGGAGGCGGCGCTGACATGGCCGCCTGTGGTGTTGGCGGCAAGCTCGGTGAGCAGGTCGGTGCCGTCGTCCGGTCGGGCCGCCAAGATGCGGTGGGCGACCAGGTTCAGCGCCGCTGCCAGGGCGGCACTTTCCGGTGCCTGGCCGACGGTCGGCTTGGCACGGCCGGTGCGGGTGTCCTCGACATGGCGGCGAAGCACGTGGCCCAGGGCGGGCGGCAGTTCATGTTCGGCCGTGCTGCGCTGGGCGATGAAGCACAAACGCCGGTGGGCATCCAGCCACACGGAAGCCGTGACAGGGTGCCCACCGGCGTAACAACGACCTCCTTCGGCCGCGTTCAGAAACGCTGTCATGGCGTCAACCTCCGCCGCCGTCGCAGGGTCCCGGGGCA
>JAUPKO010000217.1 GCA_030837395.1 Actinomycetota bacterium
AGATCAGTGCCGGTCGACGCCGTGTCGCCCATCACCACCGTCGCCATGAGGTCCGCCACACCTTCGGTGAACGCCGCGAACAGGCTCTGATGCACGTAGGCGCGAGTTGCCGCCGTGCAGTCCTGACCGGTGTTGATCAGCGATGCGGCCACCGCGCCCTGGATGGCCGCGTCAAGATCGGCATCGTCGAACACCACAAAGGGCGCCTTCCCGCCCAACTCCAGATGCAGCCGTTTGAGCCCGGCCGTCGCGACCTCCGCCACTCGGCGGCCCACCCGCGTCGACCCCGTGAACGACACCATGCGCACGCCCGGGTGGCCCACCAGCGCCTCGCCGGCCACCGGTCCCGTTCCGGTCACCACGTTGAACACGCCGTCCGGCAGCCCGACTGCCGTCGCATCCTCGGCCAGCATCAAGGTGGTCAGCGGGGTGAGTTCGCTGGGCTTGAGCACGATGGTGTTGCCGGCGGCCACGGCAGGAAGCATCTTCCACATGGCCATTTGCAGTGGGTAGTTCCACGGCGCGATGGAACCCACGACGCCTAAGGCCTCACGGCGCACGGTGGAGGTGTGCGCCCCGTCCCACTCCGCTGCCGCGGATCCCTGCAGGTGCCGCGCCGCGCCGGCGAAGAAGACCGCGTTGTCGATCGACCCGGGCACGTCGAACTCGGTGGTCAGGCGGATGGGTTTGCCCGCCTGCGCCGACTCGACCCGGGCGTATTCGTCGCTGCGAGCCGCGAGCCTGGCCGCCAAGGCGGCGAGTACCTCGGCGCGGGCGGCGGGTGGCCGCGTGGACCACTCGCCGAACGCCGCCGCAGCAGCGGCCACGGCCTGGTCGACATCGGCAGCGTCGGCCAGCACGACATTGTCGATCTCAGAGCCGGTGGCAGGATCGGTCACCGCCAGCACGTCACCAGTGGCCCCCTCGCGGGCCAGCCCGGCGATCCACTGTCCACCGACCATGAGCTGCTCAGCCCTCCAAACTTGCCATGACGTGCTTGATCCGGGTGTAGTCCTCGAACCCGTACATCGACAGGTCCTTGCCGTAGCCGGAGTGCTTGAAGCCGCCGTGCGGCATCTCGGCCACGAGTGGGATGTGCGTGTTGATCCACACACAGCCGAAGTCCAGCGCGTTGGCCACCCGCAGGGCACGCGAGACGTCTTTGGTCCATACGCTGGAGGCCAAGCCGTAGCGCACGCCGTTCGCGGCCGCGATGGCCGCTTCCTCGGATTCGATACGCTGCACGGTCATCACCGGGCCGAAGATCTCCTCCTGGATCATCTCGTCGTCCTGCCGCAGGTCGGCCACGACGGTGGGGGCGATGAAAAACCCGCGGTCCCCCTGCCTGGCGCCGCCAGCGACGACCTGGGCATGTGCCGGGGCGCGCTCGATGAAACCGAGGACCTTCTCGAGCTGGTTGACGTTGTTGACCGGCGGCACCAGGGCGTCTTCGTCGAGGCGGCCGTTGGCGAAGGTGGTGGCGGTGGCCGCGGCCTGCTCGGCCAGAGCGGACACGAAGTTGTCGTAGACCCCCGGGGCGACCAGCACCCGGGTTGCTGCGGTGCAATCCTGCCCGGCGTTGAAGTAGCCGGCGACGGCGAGCCACTCGGCGGCGGCCGCGACATCGGCGTCGTCGAAGACGATCACCGGCGCCTTGCCCCCGAGTTCCAGGTGCACCCGCTTGAGGTCGACGGCGGCCGACTTGGCGACCTCCATGCCGGCGCGAACCGAGCCGGTGATGGCCACCATGTCCGGACGCGGGTGCTCCACCAACAGCCGACCGGTGTCGCGGTCGCCGGCGATCACATTCAGCACGCCGGGCGGCAGGATGTCGCCGATCAACTCAGCCATGCGGATCGTCGACACCGGCGTGGTGTCGCTCGGCTTGATCACAACGGTGTTGCCCGCGGCGATGGCCGGGATGAACTTCCAGATCGCCATCATCATGGGGTAGTTCCACGGTGCGACCTGGCCTACGACCCCCACCGGCTCGCGGCGAATCCATGAGGTGAAGCCCTCCATGTATTCGGCCGAGGCCCGGCCCTCGAGCACCCGCGCGGCGCCGGCGAAGAACCGCACCTGGTCGATCATCGGGGGGATCTCCTCCGACATCGTCACCGCCACCGGCTTGCCGGTGTTGAGGCTCTCGAGATCGACCAACTCCGCGGCGTTGGCTTCCAGTACGTCCGCGACGTCCAGCAGCGCCTTCTGCCGTGCCGACGGCGTTGTGCGACCCCAGGTGGCGAAGGCATCAGATGCCGCCCGGTAAGCGGCGTCGACGTCCTCCGGACCCGACAACGGCGCCACCGCGAACACCTCGCCGGTGGACGGGTCCACCAGTTCCGTCGTCGTCCCGGAGGCGGCCTCGACCGATTCGCCATTGATGTAGTTGCGCAGCACCATGTCCGTCATGGGGGAACTCTAGGGCTCAGGCGACGCCAGGACAACAGATGCCGGCCGGAATACCTGCGGTTTCAGTGGCAAGTGCGGTGTGCCGCGACTGATTCCCTTGCATCGGGCGTCCTGCGGCACCCATACTGACCCGCATGGCCACGCGGATGATGACCCCAACGGCCCTCGATGACGTCGCCAAGGCGATCATCGAACAGCTCCAGCAGGACGGCCGACGGTCCTATGCGGCCATCGGCAAGGCCGTCGGACTATCCGAGGCCGCGGTCCGCCAACGTGTGGCCAAGTTGCTCGACGTCGGCATCATCCAGATCGTCGCCGTCACTGACCCGCTGCAGGTGGGCTTCACGCGGACAGCGATGGTGGGGGTGATCGTCAACGGCGACGTCGAGGCGGTCGCCGAGGCCGTGGCCGACTACCCGGAGGTGGACTATGTAGTGATCACGGCCGGTGGCTTCGACCTGCTGGTGGAACTCGTCGTCGAGGATGACGAGCATCTGCTGGAACTGGTCAACGGCCGAATCCGCGCGCTGCCTGACGTACAACGCGCGGAAGTCTTCGTCTATCTCAAACTGCGCAAGCAGACCTACACCTGGGGCACCCGATGAGCACCTCACCGCAGTATGTGACCGAACCCGGCGACGACCAACTGGCCGACCGTGCCCGCCGACACCTGTGGATGCACTTCACCCGCCACTCGGTGTACGAGCAGGGCGGCCATGTCCCGGTGATCGTCAAAGGCGAAGGGGCCAGGATCTGGGATGACGGGGGGCGCAGCTACCTCGACGGCCTGGCCGGGTTGTTCGTGGTGCAAGTGGGCCACGGGCGCACCGAGATCGCTGCCGCCGCGGCGAAGCAGGCCTCCGAGTTGGCGTTCTTCCCACTGTGGTCCTATGCCCACCCGCCGGCGATCGAACTGGCCGAGCGGCTCGCCGCGATGGCGCCAGGTGACCTCAACCGCGTCTTCTTCACCACTGGTGGCGGCGAGGCAGTCGAAAGCGCCTGGAAGCTGGCCAAGCAGTACTTCAAGATCACCGGCAAGCCGATGAAGACCAAGGTCATCAGCCGGGCCGTGGCCTACCACGGGACGCCCCAAGGGGCCCTGAGCATCACGGGCATCCCGGCCGCCAAGGAATTCTTCGAGCCGTTGGTGCCCGGAGCCCACAAGGTGCCTAATACCAACTTCTACCGGGCCACCGAACATGCGGACGACATCGACGCCTTCAGCCGTTGGGCGGCCGACCAGATCGAGGTCGCCATCGAACTGGAGGGCCCCAACACCGTCGCGGCGGTGTTCCTGGAGCCGGTGCAGAACTCCGGCGGCTGCTTCCCCCCTCCCCCCGGCTACTTCGAGCGGGTGCGGGAGATCTGCGACCGGCACGATGTGTTGCTCGTCGCGGACGAGACGATCTGCGCCTTCGGCCGCATCGGCGAGCCGTTCGCGATCACCCGGTACAACACGATTCCGGACATCATCACCTGCGCCAAGGGCATGACCTCCGGTTATGCCCCGATGGGCGCGATGATCGCCTCGGACCGGCTGTTCGAGCCCTTCGCGCACGGCACGATGTCGTTCCTGCACGGTTACACCTGGGGCGGTCACCCGGTGGGTGCCGCCGTGGCGCTGGCCAATCTGGACATCATGGACCGCGAGGGCCTGTACGCCCACGTGCGCGACAACGAGGCTGCCTTCCGCGACACCCTCGCGAAACTGACGGACCTCGACATCGTCGGCGACGTGCGCGGGGCCGGCTACTTCTACGGCATCGAACTGGTCAAGGACAAGGCCACCAAGGAGACGTTCAGCGACGACGAGGCCGAGCGGCTGCTGCGCGGCTACCTGTCCAAGGCGCTGTTCGACAACGGGCTGTACTGCCGAGCCGATGACCGCGGCGACCCAGTCATCCAACTGGCTCCCCCGCTCATCATCGGCCAGCCCGAGTTCGACGAGATCGAACAGATCCTGCGGCACGTGCTCACCGAGGGCATGGCGCTGCTGTGACGAGCCCGGAGGCGGCGATCCGAAGCACGGTGCGGCGCCTACCAGAGAACCAGGTGGACGACCCCGCCCGGTTGGCCGAGGTCCTGGCCGCCGGCGTGGTGGCCCAGGTAGGGGTGGTGCAGGACGGCTGGCCCTACGCGGTGCCCGTGGGCTACGCGCCGTGGCGCGACGGTGTGGTGATCCACGGCTCGACCGCATCGCGCCTGTTCAAACTCCTCGCCGGTGGTGCGCCCATGTGCCTGACAGTGACGCACCTCGACGGCCTGTCGCTTGCGCGGTCGGCCTTTCACTCGGGTATGTCCTACCGTTCGGCAATGCTGTTCGGCACGTGTGTGCCGCTGACTGGCGAGGACAAGGCCGCTGCCTTGGCGGACCTGACCGAGCACCTGCTGCCCGGACGTTGGGAGCACGTGCGTCACCCCTCGGTGCAGGAGGACAAGGCCACGATGGTGCTGTACCTCGTGCCCACGGCATGGTCGCTGAAGATTTCGGCAGGCTTCGAGGACCATGCCGAGGACATCGAGGCGTACCCCGAGCTGTGGGCGGGCCTGGTGCCGTTGCGGGTCGTCGCCGACGAACCGATCCCGGACGATGCGGCGTCTCAGGTGCCAGTGCCGCCACACGTGTCCGATCTGCGGCACATCCGACGATGACTCAATCCCTGTGGTGGCAGCGAGCCGGAGTCGAGCCCCTGCGCACGCCGTTGACCAGTGACGTCGACGCTGACGTGGCGATCGTCGGCGCCGGGTTCACCGGTGTCTGGACCGCCTACTACCTCACCCGGCAGAGGCCGGACCTGCGCGTCCGGGTGCTGGAGGCGGGAAGGGTCGGTTTCGGCGCCTCCGGTCGCAATGGGGGCTGGTGCTCGGCGTTGTTCCCAGCCGAGTTGCCCGCCGTCGCGCGGGGCTACGGCGATGCAGCGGCAATAGCGATGCAGCGCACCATGCACGCCACCGTGGGCGTGATCGGGGACGTGGTGGCCGAGCACGGCATCGACTGCGATTGGTCCCATGGTGGAAGCGTGTACCTCGCACGTTCCGACGTCCAGGCCGCTCGCGGCCAGGCGATGATCGCCACGGCCCGTGAGTACGGTTTCGGGGTCGAGGACTACCGCTGGCTCGACGCCGCCGCCACAACCGCGAGGGTGAGCAGCACGAACGTCGTGGGGTCGGTCTACACCCCTCACTGCGCAGCGGTCGACCCGCTGAAGCTGCTGCGCGGAGTAGCCGCGGCCGCCGAGGCGCAGGGGGCCGTGATCAATGAGGCAACTCGAGTTCGCGAGATCGCCCCCGGCCGTGTCGTGACCGACAGCGGCACCGTGCGGGCGCGTCACGTGATCCGAGCGACTGAGGCCTACACGGCGTTGCTGCCAGGTGCCGCCCGCGATATCGCCCCGGTGTATTCGCTGATGATCGCCACCGAACCGCTGCCCCCACAGGTGTGGAACGAGATCGGCCTGGCCCGCCGTGAAACCTTCAACGACCTACGACACCTGGTCATCTACGGCCAGCGCACCGCCGATGACCGTCTGGCGTTCGGCGGCCGGGGTGCGCCCTACCACGCGGGCTCGGCGATCCGGCCTGAGTTCGACCTCAACGACGGGGTCCACGACTCGCTCGCGGCCACGCTGGCCGACCTGTTCCCGGTGCTCGAGGGCGTACGCATCACGCATCGGTGGGGTGGGCCGCTGGGCATCGCCCGGGATTGGTGGGCGCGGGTCGCCTACGACACCGAGAGCGGGCTGGGCTGGGCCGGCGGATACGTCGGCGACGGCGTCGGCACGTCGAATCTGGCCGGACGCACGATGACCCACTTGATCGCCGGGACCGACTCGCCCCTGCTGGAGTTGCCGTGGGTGAATCGCCCGCTCCGACGCTGGGAGCCCGAACCGCTGCGCTGGTTGGGGGCGAACGCCGCGCTGACAGCGATGAAAATTGCCGACGCAAGCGAAACGGCCACCGGACGGCCCAGCCGGATCGCCGCCACCGTTCACCGATTGCTCGGAACCTGACCACCATGATCGATGCGCTGCAATGACACCAGAGGTGCCCTGAACGCGCGACGACCATGAACGATGAGAGGAAGCCCGCACCATGACCATGACCCCGGACGAGTTGTTCGACCTCGACTCGCTACTGAACGACGAACAACGCGCCATGCGAGAGGTGGTCCGCCGCTACCTCGACGCCGAGGTCCGCCCGTACCTGCGCGCGTGGTTCGGCAGCGGCGAGTTGCCCGCCCGCGAGTTGGCGCTGGGCCTGGGCGAGCTCGGCCTGTTGGGGATGCACCTGACCGGCTACGGCTGCGCGGGTACCGATGCGGTGTCCTACGGCCTGGCGTGTCTGGAGTTGGAGGCCGCGGATTCCGGGGTTCGCTCGCTGGTGAGCGTGCAGGGGTCGCTGGCGATGTTCGCGATCTGGCGATTCGGCAGCGAGGAACAGAAGCAGCAGTGGCTGCCGCGCATGGCCACCGGTGAGGCCATCGGCTGCTTCGGCCTGACCGAGCCGGACTTCGGCTCGAACCCGTCCGGCATGCGCACCAGGGCCGTGCGGGACGGTGACGATTGGGTCATCAACGGTTCCAAGATGTGGATCACCAACGGTTCCATCGCCGACGTCGCGGTTGTGTGGGCGCGTACCGACGACGGCATTCGTGGCTTCGTCGTACCCACCGACACCACCGGATTCAGCGCTCGCGATGTCGGCGACAAGATGTCGCTGCGGGCCTCGGTGACCAGCGAACTGGCGTTGACCGATGTGCGCGTGCCGGCCGACGCGATGCTGCCCGAGGCGCGTGGCCTGCGCGGTCCGCTGTCGTGCCTGGACGAGGCGCGGTTCGGCATCGTGTTCGGCACCATGGGCGCGGCGCGGGACTGTCTGGAGGTGGCCATCGACTACAGCCGCAGCCGGATCCAGTTCGACCGTCCGATCGCCGGATTCCAGTTGACCCAGGCGAAACTGGCCGACATGGCGTTGGAATATGGCAAGGGGACACTGCTGGCGCTGCACCTGGGCGGACTCAAAGACGCCGGACGGATCAGCGCTGCCCAGATTTCCACAGGAAAGCTCAACAACGCCCGGGCCGCGCTGCAAATCGCCCGCACCGCTCGCGGGATCCTGGGCGGCAACGGCATCACGTTGGAGTACCCGGTGATCCGGCACATGAACAACCTGGAGTCGGTCTACACCTACGAGGGCACGAACGAGATCCACACCTTGGTCGTAGGTCAGGCGCTCACCGGCGAGGCCGCCTATGTCGGCTGACCTGCGCAGCATGCGCTACTTGAAGTAGCCCAAGGTGTCGACGATCACATGGGCGCTGCCAACCGAATTGAACACCGAGACCTGCCGATCACCCGAGATCGTCACCTGACTGCCGTTCGCCCGGTTGAAGCCGGCCGCGGGCCAGTTCAACGACGACGCGTCGGGTAGCGCGGCGCCGGTGGGGAACGCGCGAAAGTGACTGCGCGTGGTGCCGGCAGCCTCGGTGAGGTTGTAGGCAATGGCAGTGGCTCCGGGGGGCACCACGTCGCGCGCGACGAGGGCCCCGGCGGTGGTGTGGGCATCGCGCACGGCGATCGCCCGCGTCTGACCGGCCAACAGCGGCGCGGCCGGCGACGTGAACGGACTGCGGGAGTCGTACGCCCGCGCCGGATCGATCGGATAGAACATGGCTCCCTCACCGGTGGTCTTGGGCAGGTAGTAGCCCACCACGTCGACGATGAACTGCACCGGCAACCCAGATCCGTTGTGCACCCGCACCCGGCGTTGGGCATCAAGGCCAATCACCGAGGCGTTGGCCACCGTGTCACCGACCATCGACCAGTTGACGCTTGAGACCGGTGTGCTGGCCACATCACCGGGCATCACCCGCAGGTGGCCGCCGCCCCTGGCGGTGTTGGCAACGGTGAGGTTGTAGGCGACTGCGGTCGCACCGGCCGGCACCTGGCCCGCCACACTGACGAGCCGATCGGCGCCCCCCGCCAGCGGGCCGGCCGGATCGCCGCGAGAGTCATAGGCCCGCGCCGGACTGATCGACGTGTAGAGGTTGCCGCTGTCGGGCCCCCGCCAGAGTTCGGGCAGGTAGAAGCCCACCGCATCGACCACGAAGTTCACCTGCACGCTTGCCCCGTTGAACACTGTCAGATATCCCGTCCGGTGCCCTCCCTTGACCACCGAGGCGTTGGCGATCGTCTGCCCGGCCACGAAATTGACTGTCGAGGTCTGCACCGACGTGCCCCCGGCCTGCACCACCCTCAGGTGGCCGGCGGCGGCCGGATTCACCACGGTGAGGTTGTAGGCGATGGCAGAGGCGTCCTCAGGGATGGAGGCACCGGTCATATCGATTACTCGCGTCTCACCGACGGCCAGCGGCGTTGCGGTGCCGCCGGGACCCGCAGTGCGGCTGTCGTAGGCCCGGGCGGGCGTGATGGGGAAGAACACCGAAGCTGTGGGTGCGTAGGGCCGGACCCTTCCCGCAACGGCCTCACGGCCACCCACCTCGGTCACGGCGCGCAACTGGACATCGTACGAACCGCCGTTCACCAAGCCTGGGATCAACGCTGGCGAGGTGGTGGTCGGCGGATCGAACGGGTGCCATACGCCGTCACCGTTCGGGCCGGTGAGTTTGTACTCGTAGTTGGTGATCGGAGCGGTCGTCTGCCATGACCACGGGGGCGCAAAGGCCACCCACGCAGACCCGTCCGCGCCGCGGGCCGACACATTTCGCGGTGCACCCGGGAAGTCCGGCAGCGCCAGACTGCGATTGCCGCCCGCCGCGACCTGACCGACGAAGACGCCGGACAGCACCCCGGACGTGTCCACCGCAACCGGCTTGTTGGCGAACAACGTCGGATACTGTCCGATGCTCGTACCCTTCACGCCGTTGCCCACGGTGCCCCAATACTCGCTACCCCAACAGGCGGCAGCGTGACTGATGGTGACTGCACACGTGTGAGCCATACCGGCCGCCAACAGACCCGTGTAGGGCGGCGGCATGTTCTCGGGGTTGGTCAAGCCGAACTGGAAGATCGGCGACACCTGCACCAGGCTGGCACTGAATTGACCTGAGCCGCCGGTCCCGTTTCCCAGTTGTCCGTGGCTGTTGCTCCCCCAGCAGTAGGCCTTGCCGTTGTACGACCAGCCGACCTCTCCCGATCCAGGCATGAGGCAGGAGTGGTTGTCGCCCACAGCCAGGCCCCGGGTGTCCCAGAAGTAGCCCGGCACCACGGGTAGGCGAACGGGCAGCATCAACGCGGACCTGGGCGGCCCGCCCGGGCCCTGGCCCAACTGGCCGAGTGAGTTGTTGCCCCAGCAGTACGTCGTCCACGGCGCGAACCCGGGTGAGTCCACGGCCTCCACCTGGGCGCAGGTGTGCCCCGCTCCCGCCAGCACCGTGTGGAAGGGGAAGTAGGGCTGGCTGCCACCGGGTACCACCACCTGTTGGGGCTGCGCGAATGCCCCACCCACCACACCGTTGCCCAACTGGCCATCGGTATTGCGACCCCAGCAGAAGGCGCGACCCACAGTGAAGTTCGGGGACACCTTCAGCCTGGATCCACCGTAGAAATCCGTGTGTTTATGGTGTTGTGAATGATCAAATGCCCC